>JAQICW010000012.1 GCA_027858355.1 Desulfobacula sp. | reverse complement strand
GCACCTGTAAACTTAGCAAATAACAAAGATATCTTTTTCTGATGATTGGCTTAATAAGCTTTCAATCAAGCCTTCTGTTATCATCGAGCCACTATTCAGAAGGCATCGGCCCTTTTTATCTCTTATTTCCTTAGCAGTGATCATTCCCGGTTGCAGGCCAAGTAAGCTTACTTTCTTTAAAGGAAGTTGCTCTATTTTTTGGATGCTATCTTCTCTGGTTTGTTTTATTAAATCAATTAATTGTTGGTGGTTGTCTTCTTGGGTTGCTTTCTGAAGAATGTCTGCTATTGATTTTATATAATCTCCCCGTTCTTTAGTGATAGCAGTTACGGCTTTTGTGACCTCAGATGCCATTTTCTCAACCAGAGCCTTTTTTTGGGCTCCAAAATCGAAAAGTTGCCTGGCTTGATTTTTTAACTTTTGATTTTGTATTATGATTTTGTCTTGTGCTGTTTTTAATGCGAGGTGTGTCTTCACTCGTGCCAGGAGCTCTTCAGGCTGAATGGGTTTGGTAATATAGTCATTCCCCCCACTGGCAAATCCCTGGGTGATGCTTTGTATATCGGTTTTTGCCGTAATAAAGATAATTGGAATACCAACGGCCTTTTCATCTGCTCTGAGTATCCGGGCAACTTCAAATCCATCCATTCCCGGCATCATGACATCCAAAAGAATCAAATCCGGATAATTATTGGATGATAGAAATTTAAACGTATCCGGTCCATTGGTGGCAACGCTGATGTGATAGCTGTCTGTCAACAGGTCATTTAAGACTTTAAGATTTGATGGCGTATCATCAACGATGAGAATTCGTTGTTTTTGGTTCATTGGCTTTCTCCTGAATTTAATTTCATTTAACCATTATATCTGGTGTGATTCTTCATATGATTTTTACTCCTCCTTATGGGTTTCATAGATTTCGCAAAACAAAGACAGAACATTTTTAAACCCATTCAGCACATCAGGATCAAAATGTTCCGGTAGGGTCCTGCCATCTCCCCTGGTAATGATGGATACGGTTTTATCATGGTCAAACCCAGGTTTATACGGCCGTTTGCTGCGGAGTGCGTCATACTGGTCAGTAATATTCATGATTCTTGCAGTCAAGGGGGTTTGATCCTTTTTTAGTCTGTTTGGATACCCTGACCCATCCCATCTTTCATGATGGCACCCTGCGATATCCACAGCCATTTCTAAAAATGGGGAATCCGACCCTTTAAGAATCTGTGCACCAATGGCTGCATGGGTTTTCATGATGGCCCATTCTTCATTATTCAGGGGACCTTCTTTAAGTAGAATGGAATCGGGAATACTGATCTTTCCGATATCATGCATGGGGGAGGCATAAAAGATTGTGTCGGCAAATTCTTTACCCATTCCCATTATCAATGCCAGCTCTTTTGTATAATAACTAATTCGTTTCACATGGGCACCCGTCTCCTCATCTTTAAATTCCGATGCAAGTATCAATCGATGAATCGTATCAATATAGCCTTTCTGCAATTGATTTGTTTTCTCGTCAACGAGCTGCTCCAGGTGTTCCTGATAACGATGAAGGCTTATATGGTTTTTTACCCTTTCTTTTATCATCGCCGGACTGAAAGGTTTGGTTATATAATCCACAGCACCCACTTTTAATCCCTTGATTTCATCCTCTATATTCGTCATGGCTGTTATAAAAAGAACCGGGATTTTTTTAGTGTATTCATTTTTTTTAAGCTCCCTGCACACATCATACCCATTCATTTCTGGCATCATTATATCAAGGAGAATCAGGTCAGGCCGAATCTTACCGCCGGCCATTTTCAGGGCATCAGAACCATTGGTGGCAGCACTTACATCATAGTTGTTTTGAAGAAGGTCATTTAGAACCCTGATGTTGGTATGGGTATCATCTACAATTAATATTCTGTGTTTTCTCATTATATCGGCTCCTTCTCTTTTTGAATTTTCCTTCCAATTGAGTCAATGGCGGCATCAATATTTTGCAATGCTGTCACAAAATCAAATTTTTGAATGGCATTCTCAATCTGTTCGGTTTTTCGTGGTACAAAGGCATAAAGGGTGTCGCTTATCTGTGTAAAGAGATCTATGGTCTTCATGTCATTTATCAGGGCCAACTCCTTAAGCTCCATTAACTTTTCAAGAATATCCTTTTCCCAACCTGATTTTTCAATGGGTAATGAAGCTGAGTTTGATTTTTCAGGTTTTTTTGAAAACACTTTTTGAAGGTTGCCAATGAATTTTTCCAATTCCAGTTCGGTTTATTTGAGCAAAGCATTAAAATCTTCGGTCGTATCCCTGATCGCTGCTTCAAGGGCCATCACGGTCAGGTTTAAACCCTTGGCACCCAATGTAGCACAAAGTCCTTTTAATGAATGGGCCAGACGTACGGCTGTCTCCTTATCTTTTGTTTTTAAGGCTTTTTTAATGTGGTCTGCGAAATATTTATTTTTTTCAATAAATTCTTGTAAAAGTGTTAAGTACAACTCTTTGTTCCCGCCAATCTGCTTTAGACCGATATCCATATCAATATCCGGCAATCTTTCCTGTAGGATTTTAAAATCAATTGTCTCTTTTTTTCGTATTTCTTGAGGTGTATCCGTTTTTTTCAAAACAATATTTTCTTTTGGTTTTATCCAGCGGAAGAGACAGGCATATAGGGCATTAGGGTCAATGGGTTTGGTGATGTGATCATTCATACCTGCATCAAGGCTCTTTTTCCTGTTTCCGGTCATGGCGTGGGCAGTCATGGCAATTACAGGTATGGTCTCATATTTTCCTTTTAGCGCTCTGATTTTACGAGTGGCTGTCAGGCCATCCATTCCCGGCATCTGAATATCCATTAACACCAGGTCAAATTGTCTTTGCTGTATTTTTTCCAATGATTCCAGTCCGTTCTGTGCGATCACAACATCTGCTTTTATTTTATTGAGCAGTTCCGTGGCAACCTGTTGATTGATATGATTGTCCTCAACAAGAAGAATAACGGCTCCATGGATTGATCCAAGGTGTTTTAAAATCTTATTTGTATCCACCTGGTGTTTTTGCATTATTAAGTGGTTAAAACCAAAGGCCTCAACAATGGCGTTAAACAACCCTGAGAGCATCACTGGCTTTGCAAGAATGCTTACCTTAGTCCAATGTTTAATCATGGCTTCTGCTTTCGGCAATTGATGAATGGGTACTGTAAGCAGAATGGGTACTGTAAGCAGAATGGGTACTTTGGGAGGGTCGGCTTCTCCTCTATCCATGCATATTTTTTTAAATTCATCATTCTCTAATAGTGAGAAATCCGCAAATACAAGATCGAATGGTTTCTTGTTTTTCAATGCATCCTGCATGGCACCACATGCATGAGTATAGTTTCCGGATGACGTTACATTAAAAGAAAACAGTTGAAGCTGTTCTCCATATCTTTGCAGGGAGGTTTTATTTTCGTTACATAACAGGACGTTAAGATTTTGTAATACAGGGGGCAGGCGGTAGTCTATTATCTTTTTTTTAAGATCCCTTTGTTCTTGAACCGTGAATGTAAAAATGAATCGGGATCCTTTGCCCGGTTTGCTTTCCACCCGGATATCCCCACCCATCAATTCCAGCAGTTGCCTGGCAATGGTAAGTCCCAAGCCTGTTCCGCCGTGTTTCCTGGTTGTGGAGGTGTCTGCCTGGCTGAATTCCTCAAACAACCTGCTTTGCTGTTTTTCAGATAAACCAATACCTGTGTCTGACACAATGCACTCTAAAATGATATGGTTGCCTTTTTGAGATTTTATTGTTGCAACGACTTCAATTTCCCCTTGTTCGGTGAATTTTGCCGCATTAGAAAGAAGATTATTAAATACCTGTCCGACACGGACGGGATCACCGACCATTACCTGGGGAACTTCACGGTCGATGGTGATGAGCAATTTCACTCCTTTTTCTGCTATTTTAGTTGCGGACAAATTTGCAGAAGTTTCAATCACATCATATAAGCTGAAACTGGTTTTTTCAATGGTGAGCTTACCGGCTTCAATTTTGGAAAAATCCAGTATATCATTG
>JAQICW010000724.1 GCA_027858355.1 Desulfobacula sp. | reverse complement strand
ATCCCCCTTGATAATACCAATAATCGTTTTTTCATCAGATACCAATTTCCGATCAGAGTTTTCAACAGATTGGAGAAGCTTTCGGATATGCTTAACATTCTCCAGTATGGGTTGCTCCGCCTTTGGAAATTTTGCTATAAACTTCATCATTGGAAGTGAGTGTTTTTCAACAAAAATCAATTCGCCTTTTGGCCAGGCCCCTTCTTCAGGAGTTCTTGATATTTTAAGGACTGCTTCCAGAATCGGGTAGATCCGAACCTGTGTGTCCCATCCAAGCAGAACATTCATTTCATCGATCAGATAGTCCCGGACAGCATGAGTTGCGTACTCTTTCAGAAAACTTCCTGAAATACCGGTGTACAGATCTTCTTCATTGGCAATATCATGGGAGAGCCTCCAGACAGCTTGCTCCAGCCACCTTTCAGTAGGACCAATAGAGCACATATTTGGATGGTGTTCTGTAAACCACATTTGATAAATAACAGAACTTGAACGCCCCCCATATGAGATCAGTCCAGCCAACTCCAGATTTTTTTCCGGAATTAAATTGCTAAATTTTTTTTTGTCATAGGAAATGGCAGTCTTTTTCCGCCACTCATCCGTATCTATATACAATTCTTTGAATTTTGGCTCATGACCTGCCAAAAGATTTTGCGGATCATAAATGTGTATGGGATCATCAGGTTTAATGGAATAAATAACAGCTGTTCGGCTTGGACCTGAAAACTGGGTCAGACCCTCTCGTAACCCTTCTATGGTTTCGACAATACACCTGTAAGCAAAAATACATTCATCCATAAATTTTCTCTAATTTCATAAATCAGGTTAAACCCTGATCCAGCATTGCATCTGCCACACGCCTGAATCCGGCAACATTTGCCCCGAACACATAATTGCCTTTTTTATTAAACTCGCAGGATGTTTCATAACACTGGTAATGGATATGCTTCATGACCTGATGAAGTCGGGTATCAACCTCTTCTTTGGTCCAGTTCATAAAAGTGGCATTTTGTGCCATCTCAAAACCTGAACAGGCAACCCCTCCTGCATTACATGCCTTTGCAGGGCCATAAACAATATCAGCGTTTTCCAGAAATTCCATACCCTCCAAGGTCACGGGCAGGTTTGCCCCTTCCACAAGGTATTTAACATTATTTTTTACCAGGGCCTTTGCATCATCAAGGTCAAGTTCGTTTTGTGTTGCACATGGAAATGCAATGTCGCACGGAATTGTCCATGGCCGTTTGCCCGGATAAAATTTTACTTTAAAATGGTCTGCATAATCTTTTACAACATCATTTCCGCTCAACCTGAGTTTCAGCATATAGTCAACTTTTTCACCGGTAACACCATCAGGGTCATGAATGAATCCATCCGGGCCGGAAAGGGTAATCACTTTGCCGCCAAGCTCATTAACCTTTTTTACAACCCCCCAGGAAACATTCCCAAAACCGGAAACGGTTACAACCTTGCCATCAATATTGTCATTAACATTTTTCAGCATTTCTTCGGCAAAATAAACCACACCATATCCTGTGGCTTCGGGCCTTAAATAACTTCCCCCCCATGAAAGACCTTTCCCTGTTAAAACGCCTTTAAATGACTTGGTCATTCTGCGGTACATGCCGAAAAGATAACCGATTTCCCGTGTTCCTACCCCAATATCGCCTGCAGGAACGTCAATGGAAGAGTCAATATACCTTGAAAGCTCGAGCATGAAACTTTGACAGAAATTCATAATTTCATTATCTGACTTGCCCCGGGGGTTAAAATCAGATCCGCCTTTTCCACCGCCTAAAAGCAGGCCTGTTAATGCGTTTTTGAAAATCTGCTCAAACCCGAGACACTTGATAATGCTCAGGGTAACCGAAGCATGGAATCGAAGTCCGCCCTTATAAGGGCCCAATACATTATTAAACTCAACACGGTGCCCTGTATTGACCTGAACCCTGCCCTGATCGTCTTTCCATGGCACCCTGAAACTGATTGACCGATCCGGTTCGATCAATTGCTCAAGTATCCGGTTATTTTGATATTCCATGTTCGAATCCAGAACCGGAGTAATGGATTTAAAAACTTCTGATACTGATTGAATGTATTCCTTTTCCCAGGGATATTTTGCCTTTAGCATATCCAAAACATTATTCGTGTAAGCACTCATAAATTTTTCCTTTGAAGTTGTTTTTATTCTTCACAATTTGTACAAATTCCTTTTATCATTGGGCCTATTCTATAATCAACCTTTTTAATAACTTTAGCAATATTGTTTTTATTTTGCAAAAAGCATTTACAAACTTGCTATACCTTCCAGTGGAAGTAAGGTGATCACCCTGGAACGGGTTATGCAAAATTTCTTATGGCAAATATCCAGAGATCTTTCGTATTATTGACAGTCTTTTATTGATTTAGTAAGTTATCTTTCAATTCTTTATCAATTGGACAGGAGATACGATTTGAAAATCATTATTGTGGGTGCCGGAGAAGTCGGGTATAACATTGCCAGTCGGCTGGCTTCTGAAAACAAGCAGGTGGTTGTCATTGACAAAAATCCGGATGCCGTTCGACGTCTTTCGGAAAATCTGGATATACAGGTTATTACGGCATCGGGCAGCAACCCCAGGGTTCTCATTGATGCCGGCATCAATGAGGCTGATATCCTTCTGGCAGTGACGGACAGCGATGAAACAAATCTTGTGGCCTGTCTAATGGCCAATATCATATCCTCTACAACCAAAAAACTTGCCAGGATCAGAGATGCTGATTTTGATTCCTATCACCACCGGTTTAAAACAGAAAATCCCAATATTGATACCGTGATCAATCCTGAAATAGAAGTTGTAAATACCATCAGAAAACTTATGGATGCCCCTGGGGCTGTTGATGTCGGTTCTTTTGTGGACGGCCAGGTAAAATATGTCGGTATAAGACTTGACCAGCATTCTCCCATGGCTGGAATGAAACTCATTGATTTTCCTTCCAGGTTTGGTGAGAATCGGCCTTTGATAGCTGCTATAATCAGAAACAATGAGGACATTGTCCCAAGGGGCGGCAACAGCCTGGAACCCGGGGACTTAATCTATTTTGTCAGTGAGGCTGAAAAACTTGAAAAAACGCTCAACCTTTTCGGGAAAAAAATAGAACCCATTCAAAGAGCCTTTATTATCGGTGGTGGACGAATCGGTGAACGCCTTGCCAAACTACTTGAACAAGATTCCATTAAAACAAAAATCATTGAATCTGATATTGACCGCTGTAACTACCTGTCAGAACAATTGGACAAAACCATTATTCTTCATGGCAATGGCTCTGATCAGAAACTTTTTGTTGAAGAAAATGTGGGACAAAGCGATGTAGTTGTTTCTGTCACGGATGACGATGAAACCAATATACTTATTTCTCTTATGCTAAAAAACATGGGAGTTGAAAATACGATTACCAGGATCAGCAAATCAAATTATTTCCCCCTTCTTGCCACCATTGGCATAGAAAAAGTTGTCTCCCCGCGACTGTCGGCTGTCAGCTCAATTTTAAAGGAGGTAAGAAAAGGAAAAGTTTTATCTGATATTTCCATTTTAGGGGAACGAGGGGAATTTATTGAAGCCATTGCCCTTGAAACCTCGGACATTACGAACAAACCACTAAAAAAAATCTCTTTCCCAAAAGGTGCGATTCTTGTCTGTATCATAAGGGACAGTCAAATCATGATTCCTGCAGGGGAAAGTATTGTCAAACCAGGGGATAGAATAATTATGTTTGCTGTCAAACAGGCCGTAAAAAAACTTGAAAAACTTTTGATAGTTAAACTGGATTTCTTTTAATGCGCTGGTCATTCATTGTAAGGATTATCGGTATTCTTTTAATATTCTTAGGACTTTCCATGATTGCCCCTTTGCTGGTCAGTCTCCATTATCATGATATTGCCCTGGACAGCTTTATTCGATCCATGGGCATTACCATGGTGGCAGGACTTATCCTCATCATTCTTTCAAAAAAGCTGCACAGTGATAATTATATCAACCAGAAAGAAGGAATGGTAACTGTTGCCCTTGCCTGGACAGCCATTGGTATTTTTGGTGCCCTGCCCTTTTATTTAAACCCTGAATTCACCAATTTTACGGATGCTTTTTTTGAATCTGTTTCCGGATTTACAACAACCGGGTCCTCTGTGATGACAGATATTGAAGGCTCAGCCAAAAGCCTTCTTTTCTGGAGAAGTCTTATTCAATGGCTGGGCGGCATGGGAATTATTGTTCTTTCTCTGGCCATACTGCCGTTTTTAGGGGTTGGGGGTATCCAGTTATATAAGGCAGAAGTACCAAGCCCGGTGCCGGACAAACTCACGCCCCGGCTCAGTGATTCCGCAAAAATTTTATGGGTGTTGTATGGGATTTTCACATTAATTGAGATAATCTTCCTGCTGGGTGGTGGCATGCCCTTATTTGAGGCCACCTGCCATGCATTGACAACCATGCCCACGGGCGGGTTTTCTCCCAGGAATGCCTCCATTGCCCAATATAACTCTGCCTATTTTGACTATGTTATTGTCATATTCATGGTTCTGGCAGGGATTAATTTTTCTCTTCATTACCAGATGCTTCGAGGAAAAACCCTTGCCTTCTGGGAAGACACGGAATGCAGGTTTTTTCTTGGATTGATCATTGTGTTAACCTTGTTAGTAACATGGAACATATATGGGTCTGTATATACTTCCATTAAAGATGCGTTCCGGTTTGCAAGTTTTCAGGTTGTTTCCATCCTCACAACAACCGGATTTGCAACGGCTGATTATGAAAAATTTCCAGGCTTAAGCCAGGTAATTTTGTTTGTCTGCATGTTTATCGGTGCTTCTGCAGGGTCTACGGGCGGGGGAATGAAATGCGCCAGGATTATTGCCTGTTTTAAATATTGTTATCGAGAATTATTTAAGATCATTCACCCGAGAAGCATCAGTCAAGTAAAAATAAATAATATAGTTATCCCAAATGAAATTCTACGAAGCATCATGGGGTTTCTGGCCCTGTATATCAGTCTTTTTATTCTGTCAGGTATTCTTCTTGCCGCTATGGGCATTGATATGATGACAGCATTTGGTGCGGTTGCAGCCTGCATCGGAAATATTGGTCCTGGATTTGGAAGTGTTGGTCCCACTGAAAATTTTAGCCACATGCCTGTTATGGGAAAATGGCTGCTTGCCTGGTGCATGCTGTTAGGCAGGCTGGAGATTTATACTGTTATTATCCTCTTTGTTCCTGAATTCTGGAAAAAATAACTATATCACTTCAGGATGCATTGCCAGAGAATGGAGAAATTGACGGGTATGCATTTCCATTCTTGATCTAAAAAGCTCGGCCAGTTTCAGCATCAGGGTATAGCCTGCCTGAAAATCCACTTCAAACAACTGGCGCATCTGCTGACCTGAAATAGTAATAAATGAACTTGGTTGGGCGCAGACTGCGGTGAACGTACTGGAGGATTCGCCCAGAAGAGCTGACACCCCAAATGTTCTTCCTTCACTTATTTCATCAAGAGTTAACGATTTTCCTTGCACGGATCTGCAGTTTAGAAATACTTTTCCAGATACTATCATATATAAAAAGTCTTCTTCCTGACCCTGCCGAAAGAGAATGCTTTCTTCATCAAAGGTTTTAAGTTGTGCAATGGCACCCACTTTTTCAAGTATGGAATCAGGCACATCTTTGAGAAAAACTATTTTTTTGAGTATGTCTTTTTCAACCATTGTTAATTTTTCCTTTTATATCATCAGGGTAAGATTCTCAATATCTTTAATACGGTCTTTTAATTCCGGATTTTCATCCAGGGTTTTCATGATCATCTGTGCCCGCGTATCCAAATGTTTTTTATACTGTCGTGCAACTCCAAACATCATGCGATAGGCCAGTTCATGGTTCTGTTTAAAAAGCATTTGCATCCGAATCCCTGAAAGCGCTATTATTTCACAGGTTTCCTGACAGATGGCAGTATAGGTGGCCTTTGACCCTTCAATCATTGAAGAAGAGCCAAAAGAAGATCCAGCCTGAAGATTATCAATAATAATATCAATCTCAGGTGTCAACTCCCGTTTAAGTGCGACCTGACCCATTATCAGCATAAAAAACGTATTGACCGGCTCAGTGACGGCAATTAATTGTGTACCTGCCCCAAAAATATTCAACTGGGCTTCATTGGCAATTATTTCAAATAAATGATCTGGAAAATCTCTTAGCAGATTGATACGTTTTAAATCTTCTATTTTTACCATATGAAAGCCTCAGTACTAAAGTAAAATAAATATTAGGTTAATATAAACACCAAAAGAATAAAGGATATGGCAACGGCTGCACCAATACCAATGGGTAGGGTTCCTTCCAGAATATCATTGTAAAGCCTGTTTTTCTTTATTTCCAGACGTTTACCCCGATAACCCAGAAGCAGCCAGATATTCACTGATACAAACAGGGCAATTTTTGCTACTGCGCTTTTAAAGAAAGAAACAACGCCTTTGACAACTCCCATTAAAACACCTTCTGATACCCTGTTTATCAAATTCAAACCCCTGTCCATAACAATATAAGCCCCTCGGCCAAGTTTCCTATAGGACCAGTCTACATCAAGGTTAATGGATTTAATTTCCGGCGGATAATATCCGGAAAGAATCAAAAGAGCAAAGGCCAGGGCGCCAAACATTAAAAGCTGGAGCTGGCCGACAACATGTGCACCAGTATAGGGCACATAATCAACTATAAAGGGCAGAAGATTGTATAATGGCTGAGGAAAAACCCCTATAAAGATACAGGCAAATGCTGCAATGCCCATTGCTAATGTCATATTCCATGAAGGATCTTTAGCCCTGATGCCGGAATCATGTCCAAAAAAAGTGAAAAAAGGAACTTTAATCCCTGCATGATGAAACACACCAGCTGAGGCGAATTGCAATATCAGATAGACAAAAACCATTTTTTCATTAACCGTTGCAGTGACGATCATGGATTTGGAAACAAACCCTGAAAATAAAGGAAACGCTGATATGGATGCAGCACCTACAATACAGAAAAGACATGTCAATGGCATGGTTTTATAAAGTCCCCCGATTTCCGTGCACTTGATTTTACCCGTCATCTGTAAAACTGATCCTGCCGCCATGAAGAGCAGGCCTTTATAAAGAATATGGCAGAATGCATGGGCAACAGCACCATTTAAGGCAAGTTGGGTCCCAATGCCAATTCCCACGAGCATAAACCCAATCTGATTCAATAGGCTGTAGGCCAATACCCTTCTAATATCATTTTCAAGTACAGCATAAAATATGGGTACAAAAACCATAAATGCCCCTATCCAGATCAGCAGATCTGCCCCGGGAAAGGTTCTGATCAAAAGATATACTGCTGATTTTGTTGTAAAAGCACTTAAAAAAACCGTGCTGGTGGGAGTTCCGTTTGGATATGCATCGGGCAGCCATGCGTGAAGTGGAATGGCTGCTGCATTCAGTGCGATTCCAATAAAAATCAGGTAGGATTCAATCCCGGTAAGGCCTATATAATCAAAGGCAATGGTTCCTGTTTTCTGGGTGTAGAGAACAATCCCGGCCAAAAGAAAAAGCCCGCCGATCAAATGAACCAGGATATACCTAAAGCCTGCATCCCGTGATGCCCGGGTTCTGGATGCGATGATCAGGAATGTGGAGCTGACTGCCATGATTTCCCAGAAAAGATACAGAGAAAGAAAGTCTCCTGCCAGAACAACACCTAAGGTTGCACCAGCATAAACAATTGCCGAAACATGCTGGAGATCATCTTTTACTTTCAGAGCAAACAAAATACCAAGAAAGGCCATGATGGTGAAAATATAGCCAAAGATCATTGAAAGCTTGTCAATTCTTCCCAGAATCAGGTTGTAACCCCAAAATTCATATGTCCAGATATTCCCATAAGGAATATTCACCAGGACATAAAAGGTTGCCACTGGGATTAACAGCATATAAATGGACTTGGTTTTTCCTTTTAAAAAAGGAATCAGAAAAGCAGCTAAAATAAATATTATTGCAGGAGGAATCATATTACTTGTCATAGTAATTCTCTTTTTTCATCACAATTAATCTTAGAATTTTTGCCAGAAAAATAAGCATGACACATGAAAAAAAGCCGTAAACAGCAGAAAACCCTTTAACATGTTCAAAAAAAAATGCCGGATGTGGATGAATAAAAAATTCTGCTATTAACAAAATAACCAGAGAACAATAAAAAATAATCAATAATTTTTTAACGTTTTTTGGATTATCAAACATTGAAAGTTCTTTTTTCATTATTGCACCCTTGTGTAAAATTAATCTTTGTCACCAGACAGGCACTATTCTAACCAGATCAAAACCGTTTAGTGACCCGTACCACCGCCAGATGAAAAGGCGAATATCAAATAGATCACAGAAATCACGATAGCAAAATAAAAAGCAGCTCTATATCCTGGTACAGGGTCATGCCCAAGCATTTCCCAATCTTGTTTTTTATTTTTATCTTTAATAGTCATATTTCTAACCTTTAAAATTTTTTAATCAAATGCCCAAACCGACTTTGATCAGGTTGACAAAAACCGTTGGATAAAAGAATAATACAATTGAAATGATAGCTGTAATAATTAAGGGGATAACCAGACAGAGATTTGCTTCCTGGATTTTCACCGGGGTGTCGTCATTCTCTCCTTCAATTTTTCCGAAAAACCCTTTATAGACAATTGGCAGAAAATAAAATGCATTCAGGAATGATGACACCAGCAGGACAAGCATGAAGATGGTCTGGTCGGCTTCAAGTGTTCCTAAAATCAAATTCCATTTGCTGTAAAACCCGCCCGTTGGCGGCAAGCCTATCACACCCAGTGCACCAACAAAAAAAGCCGCAAATGTAAAGGGCATTTTTTTTCCCAGACCGCTCATCTGACTGATATATTTCTTACCCGTTGCCACAAAAATTGCCCCGGCACAAAAAAACAGGGTAATCTTTCCAAAGGCATGCATGGCAATGTGGATAACCCCACCCAATTGTCCCTGGGGAGACAGAAGCGCCACGCCAAAAATGATATAGGACAATTGGCTGATGGTGGAATAGGCAAGCCTGCGTTTTAATTCATCCTGGGAAAGCGCAATACAGGAGGCAGTAAGAATGGTTACAGAGGCAATACTCATAACCACCACTCCCAGGTTAAAATCAGCCAGCAGGTCAACACCAAAAATCCCTGTCATAACCCTTACAATGGAGAACACACCCACCTTTACAACGGCCACTGCATGCAACAAGGCACTGACCGGGGTGGGCGCAACCATTGCAGCGGGAAGCCAGGAATGAAACGGCATAATTCCGGCTTTTGCAAACCCGAAAACAAACATTAAGAGCAATACAGTTGCGGCAGGCTTTGACAATTGGCCGGCAAAAATACCGGCAGTGGAGAATTCCAGAGTTCCGGTTACATGATAGCAATAAATCATGGCAGGCAATACAAGCGCTATGGAGGTACCCAGAATAAAGGTTAAGTATCTTCGACCGGAAATCCTTGATTTTTCATCCTGATGGTGGGCAACCAAAGGATATGTTGCCAGAGATAATATTTCGTAAAAAAGGTAAAGGGTCAGTAAATTGGCGGAAAAAGCTGCACCAATAGTGGCTGAAATCGCCAGGGCAAAAAAAGAGACAAACCGCGTCTGGCCATGTTCATTCAGCCCTCTCATATATCCGATGGAATAAATGGATGTCACAATATAAAGGCTTGCAGCCACAATGGCAAAGAGCATCCCAAGCCCGTCAACTCTGAATGCAATGGCGGCACCGGGTGCAAATTCAAACAGGGTCAAGGCAATTTGTTTGCCCGCCAGGATGACAGGGAGCATGGAAAGGATGAGGAGCAGGTTGATTGTTCCAGCGACAAAAATCCATGATTCTCTCACATTAGGCTTGTCTGAAGAAGAAATCAAAGCAGGAATAACGAGAAGAGACACTAAAACGGCCATAAGAGGTTTAATTGAGATAATGGTTTCCATTTATTGGATTGCCTTTTTTATTATAATCATATTTGTTTTCACTTCAGAAAAGGAATAATAATGGTATTGACAATGGTTCCCGAATAAAGCCCGACCACGATCAAAGACAGGCTGACAAGGCCGGAAACAATCAACATGGATACCGGGGCTTCCGCCATGACAACAGGAGAATGGGACTCCTTGTGTCCGCTATCTTCTGATATGGGGGGGAAAAAACATATTTCAAAAACCCTGAAAAACAGAATGGCACAGATCAAGCTCGAAATCACCAGAGCGGCCGCAAAATGATAGGCACCTTTTTCAAATGCCCCCAGGATCAGATACCATTTGCTGAAAAATCCACAGGTTGGCGGTACCCCGATAATGCTGAAGGCTGCCAGTACAAATCCAGCCATGGTCCAGGGCATTTTTCCAAAAAGCCCGGTAAGATTGGAAAGGTCAACATCTTTTAGTTTATAAACGATATTCCCCACAGCAAGGAACATGGCAAAGGTCATTAAGGCATCATTTAAAATATGCAAAATAGCACCCGTCATACCCAGCTGGTTACCCATCCATGCCCCTCCCACCATATATCCGATTTCACACACAATAATATAGGCGAGCATTTTTTTGAGATTTTTCTGGGCAAGGGCCATGACAGCACCAAAAATGATGGCAATGCTTGCCAGCCATACCACTGCATCTGCAAGAAAGGGGGATTTGAAAATATAATCAAGTCCGAACACTGTGATCATAAGCCGTATCATCACATAGACCATAACCTTTGTCATTAAGGGAGCCACCACCCTTGCAAAGGCAATAGGTGAATACGAATAGGCATTGGGCAGCCAGACGTGCATGGGGAAAAATGCCATTTTAATCCACAGGCCAATGATGCATAAAATAAATGCGGTCAATACAATGGAAGATCCTTGATGACTCTGTAGAATATGGGCGACATCAGCCATGTTCAAAGACCCGGTCTGCATATAAAGATATCCTACACCCAGAAGATAAAAACTGGCGCCGATCACACCTATAAAAACATAATTCAAACTTGCCAGAGGTCCTCTGTCCCTGTCTACCAGTGCCACCATGGCATAACTGGTCAAAGAGGTGATCTCGATAAGGACATACAGATTAAAAAGGTCGCCTGTGGCAGTAACCCCTAAGAGCCCTGTCATAAACAAGAGATAAACAATATAAAATGACGGCGCCCTGTCATATATTTCCTGTTTAACACTTTTATAGCTTGCCACCAGATTTAAGAATCCAATGCTCGATACCAGCAGCAAGACCATGGCGTTTAACAGATCAATCCGATATTCAATGCCCATGGGTGGCGCCCAGCCAGCCATCCGGTACTGAATGGGTCCGGAAGTGATGACCTGTAGCAATACATTAAATGCTGAAAACACTGATATGGCAAGACCAGTAAGGGCAATGGGGTATGACAAGCGTTCTTCGATCCAAACTGCAAGCCCGGAAAAAAGGGCAGCTAAAAGCGGTGCAACAACAATCAGTACTGGGTAATTATCCATAGTTTATTTTTCCGATAAGCGCATCCTGAGTTCATCTTCTTCCAGGGTTTGATACCGCTGGTATATCCTGACGGCAAGGGCCATGGCGACCCCAAAGGTTGCAACAGATACGACAATGGCAGTGAGCATCAACACATGGGGTAAGGGATTTATATAATCAATGGCATGGATGACCGCCGCGTGGGCATCCTGTCCACCATGGGCATTTTGAATGATGGGCAGGGTGGCATCTTTCTTGTATCCAATAGAGACATAAAAAAGAATAATGGCTGTTTGAAAGATGTTCATACCCACCACTTTTTTAATAAGATTATTTTTTGCAATCATGGCATAAAGGCCGATCATCATTAGAATCACATAAAGCCAGTAGTTATATTTTGCCACGATCAGGGGTAACAAATCAGTCATAGCCTTTACCTATAGTCCTTCATCGTGTCTGCCTTCGGAGACAATATTAATATAAATGATGGCCATTACTGCCATCACTGCGAATCCCACACCGATTTCAACCCCGAGCATACCCAGAGCTCTCACATGATGGGGGTCCCACACCAGGGGAGCCAGTGCTGTGTAGTCCAGAAAATTTCCCCCCATGGGCATACAGATGGCTGCGATACCCACATAAATCAAAACACCAAGGGCCGCAAAAATGCCAAGGACTTTTTCTTTAATCCTGTTCACCAGGGTTTTTAAATCATAAGAAATGGCTAAAAGTATCAGACTGGAACCAAAAATAACCCCGCCCTGGAATCCACCCCCCGGAGAAAAATCACCATGGGCAACGACATACATGGCATAAATCTGGATAAACGGGATTAAAATCCGGCAGACGGTTTTAATAATCAAGTCCGATGGAACCCAGTCTTTATCCATATGTTCAAACTCTTTTCCCACGGTCAGAGTTTTCTTACCATCTTTAACGTGGAGGATTACACCGGTGGGCTTATGGCGGTAAAATCTTTCTTTTTTTTCCCTGAAATCCCTTAACAAAAGAAAACAGGCCAGTCCGGCAGTAAAAATAACCGCGGTTTCAAACATGGTGTCAAATCCACGATAATCTGCCAGAACCGATGTCACAATGTTAGGAACCTTGGTATCTTCAATGGTTTTTTCAATGTAATAGTCTGAAAGATGGGTGGATGCAGGTGAAGAAGGATCGCCCCAATCAGGAAAATCTGCTGTTCCATACAGCAATAGCCCCCCTGTCAGACAGACAATAACAACGCCTAAAAATTTCAATCTTTTGTCCTCCTGCTTGTCCTGAAAACAGCTGCAACAAAAAAAACAGTACTGACACCTGCTCCAACTGATGCCTCGGTAAAGGCAACATCCACTGCCCCCATAACAGCCCAGAGCAGACACATCATAAATGAGTAGGCTCCAAATAAAATAGCGGTACCAAGCAGGTCTTTAACAGAAATAGCTGCGATTGCGCAAAGAATAACAAAGGTTAACACAATCAGATCAATTGGCCAGTGCATGATTAACCCTTTCGTTTCTTTTTAGTCCAGTGTCTTAACCCTGCCCGCATTCCGGCATCAACAATGGAATGGGTGGCGGTGGGACTGGCGAGAAACACAAAAAATACGATTAAAAACATTTTGATGGAAAGCAACAAAGATTCCAGGGAAAAATGATGAAGATTATATAATGCAAGCCCCATCACCATGGCAAGAATTCCCAGGGTATCCAGTTTTCCTGCCGGATGGAGCCTGCTGTAAAAATCCGGCATTCTGATAATGCCAACAGCCCCGCCCAGAAAAAATAACAAACCGATAAGCAAAAGTAAAATAACAAGTATATCCATGATGACTCCAGATTAATGATCAATCCATAAAGGATTCTTCGTACAGCCCTTTTCTTTTGTGGAAATAGCGGGATGCTGCCAGTACGGCAATAAAATTCAAGAACGCATAGGCCAGTGCAATATCCACAAACATGTCAATGCGCTCATAAAGAAAACCAATCAGTAATAGAAGAATAACGGTCTTGCTTCCGATGGCATTGACACCAATGAGCCGGTCCAGAACAGTGGGACCGAACAAGGTTCTATACATTGAAAAAAGCATCAGGAAGCATAACCCCAATGCAACGCTTAGAAAAAAAGTATTCATATCTCTTCTCCAAAAACTCTCGCAACTTTTTCTAACATGATGCCGGGCAAGGCTTCGGCAGATTCCCTGTCAATGGCATGCACTCTGAACACACCGTCACTGTCTGCAGTTACAGTTATGGTTCCAGGGGTCAGGGTGATGGAATTGGCCAGGGTTGTTATGGCAATATCGGATTTTAAATTGGTTTTAAAGGTGATGATGTGAGGATCTATTAACTCCTTCATCCGTGGATGAAAGGAAAGATACAGCAAATGAAAATTGGCTTTAACGATCTCCCAGATCAACCAGGGGCAATATTGAATAAATCGAATAAAAATTTTGACATATCCTGTCTCTAAGGCAGGAAATAACAGGTCATAAAAATAGTATGCCACAAGAAAACTTGAAATCCCCCCCAGCCACAACAATAGGGGTTCAAATTTTCCTGACAGAACCAGCCAGGATAAAAACATTAAAACAAACGTGATCAGAAAAGAAAAAAATGATTTAAAAAACGTGGATGCAGGTTTGCCATCATTTTTGGCAATACCGTTACTGGAAACAGTCAATGAAACACCCTCCCCCAAATATCATAAGAATAAAAAGCTAATAAGAGCTATTTTTCAACGCCATACAGTTTACGGAATTTCCCATACAGTTTTGTTATGGCGCCTTCCTTTTTTAGCCCTGTTTGAGAGCTTTCAGATCCGGAGGATGCTTGTTCTTGTTGAATTCTGTGATCATAGGCCGCGTTTATGGTTTCAATAAGGGTATCCATATCCACGGGCTTTGATAAGAATTTAAACGCATTATATTTACCGCTTTCCAGCGCATTTTCGACGCTTCCATGGCCGGTAAGAACAATACAGGGTAACATTGGCTGCAAGTCCTTCAGCCTTTTCTGAACTTCAATTCCATCAATTCCCGGCATCTGTAAATCCACTACTGCCACATCAAAATCTTCCTTTGCAGCTGCTTCAACCCCTTCTTCGCCTGAGAAAGTCGTTTTAACAGTGAATCCATCAAGAACAAGGCGTTTGGCAAGGTATTTCAAAAATGTCTGTTCATCATCTACAAATAGAAGTTTCATAATATAGCCTTATAT
>JAQICW010000666.1 GCA_027858355.1 Desulfobacula sp. | reverse complement strand
GGATTATACAAGGAACTGCAACAAATATAGAAATTGATGAAAAAATAGTAAGTGAAAATGCAAGAGCCATTAAAGAAAACTTGGGGCAGATGGCAAAGACTAACCAAGAGTTTGTTCAAACGAGTAAACAATTCATCACTGCAGTTACAGGCGTAACCACACAGGCTGTAAATTTAACCAACGAAGCAAAAACTATCGCGCAATCAAATGCTTCAATAAAAGAAGAAATATCTGGGTTTAAGGAACAGAACACAAAGTACAAAACTGAGATAGAAAATGTGACATCAATATCAGGACAAATGAAAAATATTACAGGGATTATACAAGGAACTGCAACAAATATAGAAATTGATGAAAAAATAGTAAGTGAAAATGCAAGAGCCATCAAAGAAAATTTGGGGGAGATGACAACAGCTAACCAAGAGTTTGTTCAAACGAGTAAACAATTCACGGCTGTAGTTGCTGACGTAACATCTCAAAGGGAAAAACTTGATACATATATGCAGGATATTGCAGATCTTCCTGACATGGAATTGCAGGCAATTGCTTTCAAAAAAGTTCTAAATGAAATTGAAGAAATTACCAGAAAGTTATCGGAAAGAGTTTCTGCTATTCAGAGCAATTTTGACGGGAAACTGGATGGAATGAACCTTTCTTTTGGCAGTCTTGAGAATAATTTTACAGACCTCTTGCTTAAGTTAGATGGCGTAGAGCAAGCACTCGAAAAAATAGCAACACGGGCTCAAAAAGTTCTTAAGCAAAGCCAGACTAACCCATTGCCAAGCGAGTGACTCATCTGATTTTTATATAAAATGTTAAATTAAAAATGGAAATAAAATGGATACATTAAATTTCAAAGAAGTTATACCTCTTTCGGTTTGGGCTTTTTCATCAGCAGTAGGGATGATGGTAATACTGATAGCAATGTTCTTATATTTTTATTACCGCAAGAGACTGCAAGCCTTGGTAGGTGATGGAAGTAATGCGGCAGACTTGGCCAGCAAAGTAGCACAATTGAAGAAAGATGAGGATGTTCTCAGAGATTGGATGGCCAGGCAAAAGGATGAGCTACAAAGTTTGGCTTCAGAACGTCAGGATCAATTTTTAGTACAAGCCGAGTTACAGCGAATAGAGCAGGAATGTGCAAAAAATGAAGAATTCAATCGGTCTTTGAGAAATGAAGTTGGCAGCCTTGAAAATAAAAAATATTTGCTGGCAGAAAAGTCTCAAAAGCTGGAGCAAGAGATTGGTGAATCAGAAAAAAATATAGAACAGCTTCAGAACCAAAAAGAAGAGCTCATTCAAAGCATTGGGCAGTCAACATTAAAGAGTATGGAGATTGAAAAAGAATGTGACCGGTTAGCTTCACTTCAAGAACAGGAAACATCCGAATTGCGTGAGATAGAGCGAACATCAAGAGAAGCTAAGAATGATGTTGAGTCTCTTCGATTTGAGCATAATGCATTGAGAAATAAAATTGATACTCTGCGGGAACGTGAGCAAGAGGTTGATTTGATCAATAAAAAAATATTGGTATTGCAGCAGAACCTTGAAGACACACGAAATGAAGTCGCAATACAGCAGCGACTGGAAGATGAAGCTGCCCGAAAAGTAAAAAATTATTACGAAGCGATAAAGGATCTTAATAACAGAAAATTAATTATTGAACGTGACCTTGAAGGTTTGGGAGAAGTGATGAAACGCCTTAACGGTGAGTTCGAAAAAGCTGACCGGCAGGTTAATGAAATACAAAATACATTACAAGAAAGAAAATCTGAAATCTTAGAGGTTGAGCAAGAGTTAGCAACAAAGAAAATAGAAAGAGCCCAAACGGATGCTCAAGTAAATCAGAATCGAGCGGATCTTGAAAAACTAAAAACTGAGGAGACTTCACTCAAGGCTTCGATTTCCACACTTAAGGTGTTAGCCAAGAAATACAACAAATCACTGGGGTTTGAAGACGGTGGTGATGGTGGATCAAAATATCATGACTTATGGCAACCGGTTACATTCCCCACCCTAAATCCTACTAATACCATCCCCGATGAAAAAGAGATGCTCCGAAAGACCTCTGAGTACATTAAAGCTAAAAAACTGCACTTCCCAGAAAGAGTTTTGTACGCTTTTCATACCGCTCTCAAAATAAATGAAATTTCTCCGTTGGTTGTTTTGGCTGGTATCAGTGGAACTGGTAAGAGTGAACTTCCGAGGCGTTACGCCGAGGGTATGGGGATGCACTCTGTTATTCTTGCAGTTCAGCCTCGTTGGGATAGCCCACAAGATTTATTTGGCTTTTATAACTACCTTGAGGAACGTTACAAAGCTACAGAGCTTGCCCGGGCAATGGTTCAATTTGAGCAGTTTAATCGCGTTCACTGGCAAATGCCAAAGGATTGGGACGATGATCGCTCGGATCGTATGTTATTAGTCCTTTTAGATGAGATGAATCTCGCCCGTGTTGAATATTATTTCAGTGAGTTTTTGAGCCGCCTTGAGATTAGAAGGGGTATCGATCTAAATAATCTTGAAGCGAGATCGAAAGCAGAAATTGCCCTTGAGATGGGAAGTCTAACCGAAGGTGAAAAACCGATCAGATTGTTTCCCGGGAAAAATGTCTTGTTTTCAGGGACGATGAACGAAGACGAAACGACACAGGCTTTGTCCGATAAAGTTCTTGATAGATCTTGTGTTTTGAGGTTTGGAAGACCAAAACAGATAACTGAGGATAATGATCTGCCAGTTATTCCTCCTACTCCAACTGGCTTAACCTTTGAGCAATGGAACTCCTTCTTGAAAAAGGACTTACCTGCTGAAGAAAAAAATAGAGTTAATAGCTGGATAAATAAACTTAATAATGCAATGGATAAATTGAACCGCCCTTTTGGCCATAGAGTTATTCAAGCGATACAAAGCTATGTAGCTAACTATCCGAGTTGGGTTCCCAACAGAGTTAATTTAGCAATGGCTGATCAGATCGAGCAGAGAATTATGCCAAAGCTACGCGGTATTGAAATCGATGAGGCAGGACAGCCATTACAAGAGATAAAGGCTGTTATACAAGAATGTGAGGATGAGTCCTTATTAAAAGCATTCACACAAGGTGCACAAACGCAACAGCAAGTATTTATTTGGAAAGGCCTTGATAGAATGGAGCAATCTTTTTAATGGGGCCATTACTTTCTTTAACCCCATGGGGTTTCCAGGAAGGGAGCTCTCAACTATCTGCTATTGATGGCAAGATGGCAGGCTCCACGATACCTGGGGCCTGTTGCCCACGACTCATAGTCCCGGCAGGTTTGTATCCTAAATACGGTGCTAAGAATAAACTGGTACCTCGTGTTTCTTTCCCCTTTCGCTGGGATGGGAAAGTCTATTCCTCTTTTCAACTCCCCACCGATTCTAAGCCAAATAGTGGCCTTCATGATTTAACTACAAAAATTTCTATAAGAGATATCAATCATGAAATAATCCAAAAAGACATTGTAGGCAGGCCCTCAAAAAAACATGATAACGAATTTGGTAAAAATGTTGAGGGGTTTATCGACTGGCAGATCCACTGTTTTCGTGAACTTTCTGACAGCAGTTTGGCTCCAGGTGAACTGGAAGAAAAGACAAAAAGCGTCATAAGGCTTAATTGGTCTTCTGTTCGTAAAGTATGGATAGGTAATAAAGCGGATGAAGCAATTATGGCGCTTATTGTTAAGTTGGCCCAAGACAGCGAACTCCTAAGGCTGTTTGAGTCAATTGCACAAAATCCAAGGCATATTTTATTAAGACAAAGACAAAACACGAGGTTAGGACGAATTCAGGAACTTGATTCTGCATGTATTAGGGATTTTGCCAGGCGACCGGGCCGTAGTATTTACGAAAAAGCAGGTTCAAAACAGGAACTTTTGTCTGTTCAGCGAGTTGAATCGAGAGACACTTTGGAAAACCGCGTTTTCATTTGGGTGGTAGGGCGTATGTTGGAAAGATCCTGGAGTTATGCGGCCGTCAATAACCATCATTTGGATAGCAGCAGGGTTAAGCTTGTGACAAGATGCAATAGGCGCTGTACAGATTGGAGAGAACTAAAGGGTCTGAAGGAGATTTCGACTGAACACCTGAACCACCCTGTCCAGCCCAATTATACGTTGCAAATGGATACTAAATATTCAAAAGTCCATAAAACATATAAAGAACTTTTAAGAGAGCAGCATGTGATTGATGATTCTTGGGAATGGCAACGCAATTTATGGTCTGAATCAGCAAGGCAACTAATGTCCTGTGCGATGACGGAGTTCTATACTGAAAAATATAACAGTACGCCGTATTATCGTATGGAAGGAGAGAATGGCATATGGACTGAAACACCTGTTTCACCAGGACCTTTTGAAACAAAGGGCGGTCCTTGTTATGTAATTGATTCAAGGGATGTTACTGCGGATTTAACTGAATGGATAGATAAACCACCATTTGATTTTGCCCCGTATGTTGGCAGCATCGGCTGTGATCAGGTTCTGTATTGGCCTAAAACTAACACATTAGTAGCAGTATGGTTTGTTTATTGGACAGGGTCATCATCGTTGATTCCTTCAATGCTAAAGAATGTCGGTCTTGCTCTTAGAAATTTAACTTCAGACCTTCACCGATACATTAGAACATCCTATAGGTGTTATGGCCTTCTGCTGACTACTGAAGACCAAGATAAAGCAGATGCCCCCGGCGTTGAAGTCGATATATGGCCATCTGCCGGAGATTCTGAAATAATTGCGTTGAAAATACCGTTCGCTATTGATCGAGCCTCATCTGTTCAATTTGAGAATCTAATTGGGGATTTCAAAACCGGAATTCAACTCGCTATAGATATGGCATGTTAGAGGAAGTATGAACCCTTCAGATTCTAATTGTATTGGTATCGACCTTACCCAAAGTGCACCACATTTGGCTGTTGCTTCAGGTCCCGGTGAGGTCGAAAGTAGCGTTCCAGAAAGTAGTCCTTCAGCCGCATTGTTACCGGTATTACAAGGTGAGTCAATAATAGTTGGTGCAGCTGCCCATAAACATAGAAGAGGCATTGGAGATAGTTGGCCACCGGAGTGCCAGGTGCCGGTTGGAGGTGATTACAAGAATGGTTCGGGGCGTGTGCCGATCGTTTGTGCCTGGTCAAGATTGGCTCAGTTTTCAGGGCTGCTCGGTGATACTGAATTTTACTGGAAACCACCTGGACAAAAGATGCTTCACTCTTCAGCAGAAAAGATTATCGCTGATTCTGTTCAAGCCTGGGAGAAGAAGTACTTCACCAAAAAAACGGTAGTTGTGGTACCAGACAGTCTTGGAGAAGCTGCTCAACAGGAACTGGTAGATAATTGCGGTGCCTTCCTTATCCCGCGACCAATAGCAGTTGCAATGTCGTGGTGCCGGAAGAATGCAGACAAACACGAGAACGCTGATATTCAGTCCGTAAGAGGGATTACTCTTGGCCATCTTCTCGTGGTTACGCTGCCTTTTGATCGGTGGGAAGTTGTACCTATAGAAATAAGAGCCCTGGTTTATAAGGAGAAGTTGTGGCTTGTACCAATTCGTAATCGTATTGCTGGTGGAGGGGAATTCCCAAGACTGGGAGTGAATTTTTTCTTGGCGATGGCGAGTCGAGGGAAAAAATCATTGGAATGTATATGGAAAACCATTTTCGGTAGAGATCCCCTTAGTGATGTCATTGACGCTGAATGGGCGAATACGGATAGCTATAATTTAGTAAGGGGATGTTTCGAGAATGGTTTTTCCCCAGTTGTAAAGAGGTTATTTTGTAAATTGGATGGATGGAAAGAAATGTTCTCGGACTCTCCAAGCTTATCTCCTTCAGACTTTAAAATACGCTTATCGAAAATTTACAAAACACAATTAGATAGCATCTCTAACAGTGCGCAAGAGAGGTGTCTTGGGGTTGTGGTAGATGGATCTTGTTCAACCATTCCTATAGCTGATAATCGTTCGTTAGGGGATTTTGTTGCAAACTCTTTTGAGGGTTTGGAAACAAGTATTTTCAATGGTGCCGAGGCTGCGAGGGGAGCTGCAATAACGGCGTATGCATTGGAGCATAACCTACCATCATACAGAGAAACGATCATACCCGTTGATATCCACTACCATGGG
This sequence comes from Desulfobacula sp., assembly GCA_027858355.1. The sequence goes on along the minus strand of JAQICW010000666.1, from coordinate 8,814 downwards.
CAAAATGAACAAGGAGATTCTGTAAATGCTTATAAGTGTCTTGTTGAAGGAAAGACAGTGGAGGCTGGAGAAGAGTACAAATCTATAGACCCCATTCGTGGTCTGAATATAAAGCAGGGTGAGAATAAACTGACCCTTACTCTTCGCCGATCCGAAGAGAATGTCACCCCTCTTTTTCGAAAAGTAACAGCCGAAATCCCAAAACCGACGACTATGGATGAGGAAGTCAAAATTGTTGCCCGGCTCAGGCCTGGGCAAGGTTTTGCTAAAGTGTTTGTTGATTCTGTTAATGAAGGTGTTTTCAGTACAAGGCTGGATTGGCGGACGATGGAAGATTGTAATGAACCACCACCACCACCATTGGCATATCTTCCGGAAGTCTCGCGTGTGGTACAGGATCAGTTCATGTGGAATGTTGCTAAGCCTTATGTAGAGCGCGCGATCGATGACCTGAAAACTGGTAGTAGCAGCCTGGTAAATACAATGACAGACTTGAGGGAACCCGGGAAATTCAACCAGTGGCCCTTGGCTGATACTTATGATGAATATCGTGGACAGTCGCCACAAGGAGATAGCTTCCGGCATTATGGAGTGTGCCCTTCAGATGGAGATTTAGAGAGTGTTTCATCACCTTCATTGATGAAAGAATTTGCTCATGAATGTGCAAAGAGGTTTGTTTGTGAGAGAACAACTGCTGCACAAAGAAAGCAGATTCAACGAACTGCATCCTGGATGTATTTGGCATGCCCATCCGATATTATCAATAAGGTACGAAAGGATCTAAAACAAAATTTATCCCAAGTAAATCAAGTGGACTTGCATACCATTGGGTTATGCTGGAGTAATTCTGAAGATATTAAATTATTTTTCATTGCATTTGAGAAAAGGCTTTCGCAAGGCATCACCAGCGTAAATGAATGGCTACGTGCATGCCGAAATATTGTGCGTTTTCGAGATGCAGCTTTACATCCAAACATAATTTCAGAGAGGCGCTTGGAAATCGTTGTAAGCAGAATAATAAAGATTCTTGAAAGACAAATACAACGAAGAAACTTCAGCACTATTTTTAATAATTGCATATTGACTTGTCTCTATTTGTTGAAACGAAGACGCTATAATAGAGAGTTTCTTAACTTAAAAAACAACGAGGCATATACCATCGAGACTATTCTCGAAAAACTTTTAAATGAACGAGTAAATAATCTGAGTGATAGACAATATACAATTATTAACGTTACTTTGAAATTTCTCAGAAAAGAAGCAAGCATGACTGACTTAGATGAATCTGTATTAACAGGTTAACGATCCCCACTAAAAGTTAAGATTAAATTTTATAAACCAGAGCCAGCAGCCTTCTTTCGTAGTAATTTATATAAAAAATAGAATGCACCCCACTGAGTTATGACTAATTATCCCTGTTCAAAGTCTCCATCCGTCTCAATTCTTGCAGATACAGAAAATATCCAAAACAAAAATTTCAGTCAAAGTCAGGCCAAGTGTAGGGTGTCCAAAAACGCCCCTTTTACGATTATATTTTTTCTCACTTTTTGGACCTCCTGAAAATCACCTTATAGCTCGATCAACATGGAGTTTTTGGAAAATATACCGGGTCCAAAAAGTGAGCAAAGTTTTTTCATGTTTTTAGACGCCCTAGGCCAAGTGTATGCAAGTATGCGTGATTCTCAAAAGGGCATTTTACCAAGTATAATTTTTTCCTTGTCAAATAAGCAATAATCAGGATAGTGTCCAATAAAATAGATTTCCCGGGTAACTCTACCTTTTTGTCGGATGGATAATATTCATAATTTCAGGTAAATGAGTTAACCATTGGTTATTTATTCAGAAATATACAAAAAGAATATTGTCATTTTACTTCTTTACACCTCATTGCTTAAGGAGGCTAAATGAAGAAGATCGATCTTCATATCCATACTTTGAAAACAGTTAATGATAGCGAATTTACGTTCTCCTTAGATGTGCTTAAACGCTATATCAAGGATGCAGATATAGATATTATTGCCGTCACTAATCATAATGTTTTTGATTCGAGTCAGTTTCGTCAGATTCAGCAGGAGATTCCGGCACATGTTTTTCCTGGAATTGAAATAGACCTTTCATCAGGTCATCTGCTTTTGATTTCAGATGGAGCAGACTTAGCAACTTTTGAAAATAAATGCGCCCAAGTTTCGGGAAAGATAAATAATGCAACTGATTCAATAACAGTTGGAGAACTAAAGTTAATTTTTGGCAATCTCTCCGAATTGGGAACAGGGATTTAATTCCCCTCAATTTTCAAGGATTTTTTCCCAGCCAATTTCAGGACAAATGACCCGCCACCAATCTCATTCCCTCCATTTAATTCCCTTAAATTATTTTTTTAATAATATAATTCCCTCTATTTAATTCACCTCGTATCAATTTTTGTTTTCAGGAGGGAGTATGGAATCTGTTCCGTGCCCAGCTTGCAGCACTTTTTTCATCCCAAGAAATAAATCCCAAAGTTTTTGTTCAGAGCCGGGTTGCCAGCGCATCAGAAAGGCCCTGTGGCAAAAACAAAAATTTGCATCTGATCCGGATTACAAGGAAGGCAAACGTCTATCGCAAAAGAAATGGCTTAAAAATAATCCTGATTACTGGAAAGATTATCGCCGTCAGAATCCGGAAAAAGCTGCCAGGAATCGTTCTCTCCAGAAAATCAGAAACATGAAAAAACAACATCCTTCCAAATCATCAAAAATCATCGGTATTGCAAAGATGGACGCGAGGAGATCCATAATGCAAAGCCTTTCAGGGCAATATTGGCTTGTGCCAACCGTTGCAAAGATGGACGCGGTAAAAATTTTTATCGCTTCAATACCAGTCAATTCCCCATAATTGCAAAGATGGACTCGGGGACAAAGGAAGAATGTTTGTGTTACACATGTCAAAATCTCTATAAAATAAGGAGGGCAACATGATAAGAAAAAAAGTGCTTGCTCATGACCGGGTGCGCGCCACAGGCAAAGGTTTTAGCTTCATCCCCCATCGTTTCTTAACAGATGGTTTTTTACAATCATTGAGCTGGCAGGAGCTCGCTCTTTATCTGTTTCTGGTATTGGCTTCGGACCGGAATGGCCTTTCATTCTATGGTGACAGAACCATTTGTGCCACTCTGGGACTCAAGGAAAATGATTATATTTTTGCCCGGAGCAGCTTGATCCATAAAGATCTTGTCATGTATGACGGCACCTTGTTCCAAGTTCTTTCATTGCCAAAAAGCATTCATAAAACGTAGGGAGAAGACCCAATGATAGACAGACGAATAGTTTTTGAAATTTATCGATTAAAAGAGATACTGTTTTCTAAGCGACAGATTGCCCAGACTTTAAATCTGGACAGAAGTACGGTTGACAAATATCTCAAGCATCCGGATACAACTTATAAACCAAGGCAGGGAAGGCCTTCAAAACTTGATCTATACCGGGAGCTTATCAAAGAGATGGTAACGCAATATCCAAAGGTCAAGGCTCCCGTCATATTAAAGAAGATACAGGACAAAGGGTTTGACGGAGAAATAACCATTGTCCGGGATTATCTCAAACACCTTAGACATAATAGTAAAGAAGCCTTTATCCGTTTTGAGTCTTTGCCAGGCCAACAGATACAAATTGATTGGGGCCATTTTGGTAGCCTTGCATATGGGAATAGCTCAAGGAAACTATACGCCCTGGCCGTAATTGAATCCTACAGCAGAATGCTTTATGTGGTTTTTACCCACAGTCAAAAACAGGAAACACTCCATCAATCCCTTGTTGAAGCCTTCAGTTATTTTGGAGGCACACCCAAAGAAATAGTTGTGGATAATATGCTGACAGCAGTAACTGAACGTATGGGGTCCATGGTCCGTTTTAACGAGTCATTTTTGAATTTCTTACGATACTTTAGCATTACCCCTGTGGCCTGCAATATCAGGGCTCCCCATGAAAAAGGAAAGGTTGAAAGCAGTATTAAATATTTGCGATACAATTTTTGGCCCCTCAAGACCTTTACTGCTTTGGATGATGTCAACCATCAGGTCCTGGCATGGCTTGATACCACTGCCAATCAAAGACTGCACCAGACCACTGGAGAAAGACCGGCCCATCGATTTGTAAAGGATGCCCTAAGGCCCTTGCCTGACCCACTGCCCGACTTCCGGGAGACCGAGACACTTAAGGTATATAAAGATTTTGGTGTCCGTTTTGATGCAAACGTATATACGGTGCCGCCAAGACTGGTTGGCAAATCCATAACCCTTAAAGCCGATGGCAGAACGCTCGCTATCTATTACAAAGAAAAGCTAGTGGCAAACCATTTGAGAAACTGGGAGAAAAAACAACGCATTGATCTACCGTCCCACAGCGAACAGGTTCGTAAGCTCAAAAAAAGAGTGCTCCTGGATAAACAGACGATGGTGTTCATGTCATTGGGGCAGGAAGCCGTGGATTATCTTGAAAAGCTTGCATATGCTTCACAGCCGTTGAAAAAGACAGTGGACCGTCTGTTAATCTTGAACGATGACTATGGCACTTCATCGTTGATATATGCCCTTAAAAAAGCCTTAGCGAATAAACTCTACGGATTTGCTTATATCCAAAATATCCTCTACCAGGAAAGAACTCCTACAATCCGCCACCAGCCTGTGGCCCTAAAAGACAAGGATCTCAACAAAATTCGCTTACCAAAGCCCAACCTTGCTGAATACGATGCCATTGCGCTTCAAAGGAGGAAGAAAAAATAATGGATACCGTAATTGATAAATTTAAATTGCTTCGCCTGAAAAATTGTGCTCTGAATCTGCCCGATATTTTAGATCAAAGTGTCAGGAATAATCTGTCTGCCCTTCAGACTATTGATCGGCTGCTTGAAACAGAGATTGTCTGTAGAAAAAAAGCCAGGATCATTTTAAGGTTCAAACAGTCAAAGCTGGAAGAGAAAACAACCATAGATCAATTTGACTTCACCCATCATGAATCCCGGCAAAAACAAAAAAATCTGATTTTAAACCTGATGGACCTTGGGTTCATCCAGAATAAGAAAGATATTATTCTGATCGGTAATCCAGGCACAGGTAAAACCTTTATAGCCAGATGCATTGCCTATGGCGCCACCCAGGCAGGGATTAAAACTCTTTTTACAACAGCCATGGATATGATCAATCAGCTTGTGGCCGCAAAGACAGACCACACCTTGTTGAAAAAGCTGCAATACTATCAATCACAGGACATTCTTGTATGTGACGAGATCGGTTATCTTCCGTTGGGCAGGCAGGGATCAAACCTGTTCTTCCAAGTCATCAGCGCTCGGCATGAAAAAAAGTCCACTATCATAACGACAAATCTGCCGTTTGCCAAATGGGGGAACATCTTTGACGGAACCACTGTTGCTACAGCGATTGCCGACCGCCTCGTTTACAACTCTGATATCCTTATTATGGAGGGGGATAGCTATCGAAAGAAACTATAAAAAAAATGACTGAAAACAAATAAGGCTCTTATGTCCAGGCCTAAATGGGGGATTTTAAAACTTTGGTTTATTGCCAGTGCCGTAGAGGTGCGTTCATGAACTTGGGTGGCTGGATTTTAAACGGTGATTTTGGCTGGATTTTAAGCCGCTGTTTCCACCGAATATCTTATAATTCCTCATTATGAAAAATCACCAGCTATTAGAGGGACAGATTTTATGGATTTACACCCTTATTTTTCAGCAGGAGAGGTGGATAGTGTCAAAAAATTTGTCAGGACCATGCGTGATGATGATAAACTTTGCCCTGTCCTCTTTAGTGACTCACGAATGGAAGACGGACTTGCGGAATTGCCAATAAGACAGACTTTCATTGATTGTGGCGAAGTATCACTGAATGCAATAAAATTATGCTTTGAAAACAAAGGTAAAGTATTTTTATCAAGACGAGATGGCAACAGACTGTTTCAAGTCCTCGAGGACGGGCAGCACATCTCCACTGGACTCAACGTCCTTTTGGGAGACAGGTCATCCGGAAAAACATATTTTCTCGACCGCCTTAACGAAGTATTCGAAAGGGCAAAGTACATAAAACAATTTGATCTTGTTCAAAGAAGTGATGAGGATGATGAGAAGACTTTCGAGAGTGAGATTCAACGTAAAAGAAGTCAGTTCGTCGGTGAGTATTTGTCAGGGTTTAGGTCAATCGTGGATGATGTATCAAAAATCGATATAGATGCGGATGACAGAATTATTTCTGAATACATCACTACGCTCTTAAAGTCTGCTGAACACGCCGATCGTCGAGATGCATTTTCAAGAGTTAAATTATACGACGAATTTGAGTTTTCAATAAGTAACAACGATGGGTTAAAAGAATTAATTGCCTCTGTCATTCACCTCATTGAGAACACCGAATACAGATCTGTTATAGAGTCTTATCTCCAATTGGAATCACTCAAGTTGCTTGCAGTGGATTTGATCCAAAAACTTTGGGCTAAGGCTGACCAAGATAAAAATCGAAACTACGTCAATTCAATAATTAAAGACGTTAAGGATAGATTGAGAATTCGCTCTTCGGCAACTCCTGTCGAAAGTCCCGACATGTATAAAATAGCATTAAATAAGCGAAAGCTTTTTCGTTTCAACAAGATTGTCCGAGCCATGCAAAAGGAAGCTGTTCTTTTTGATGAACCAGTCCAAGGCTTTAGGATTGTGGCCTCAAAAGGTCCCTTTACAATGGCCTCAGAAATGTCATCGGCAATTAAAAGGCAGGCTGCATTTAGGGACGCTCTATCTGTTTATGATAATCCTTATGAATTTCTGAAAGTACTGAAAAATCATGAGAAGCTTGATGGATCTGATATCCATAGATTATTTGTAAAAATAACCTATCGTATTCTGAACAGAGATGGCTCAAATATTTCCGGTGGTCAACGCTCTGAATTTAGACTTTTACAGGAGATTAAAGACGCACAAAATTATGACATATTGCTACTGGATGAGCCAGAATCTTCTTTTGACAATAAGTTTCTCAATAGCGATGTAAATGCAATAATAAAGAGCATCTCAAAAGAGATGCCCGTAATCGTTGTAACACATAACAATAATGTTGGAGCCTCAATTAATCCTGAGTACGTTCTTTATGCAGAAAAATCAATCGAGGATCGCAAAACGATATATAGATTATTCTCTGGACATCTGACTGACAAACAATTCGTATGTGTGGAGGGGGCAAAAGTGAGTAGTCACGAAATTTTGTTAAATTCATTAGAGGCAGGAACTATTCCGTATAATGGTAGAAGGAGAATCTATGAAACTGTTAAAAATTGAGAATAATTTTGGTCATTTTCTAACTGAGGATGGAGAATATCAAACAATTGATGAAATAACAAAAGAAGCTTTACTCTGGATAATGGGAAAGGTCTTGGATAAAACTGGGGAATTGGAGCCGTATGATGAAGAAAAAATAAAAAACCAGGCTCATCAAGTAGTGTACAAAAGTATATATAGTAACCTTAAGGCTTTGGAAGATCGAAGACAGGAATTCATTGATGAGTCAGAAAGGTTGTATTTAGATGATTATAAAAAATATACAGAAGATGCACAACAACAAGACGATTACGTAGAGTCTTCTTCGAAATGCCACGGGCCTTTGAAGCTATAAATCAACTAAGCATTTTATGACGCTACTTGCTTTAAAATCAGGTTTATATATATTCCGGATTTTTTATTAGGAAACTTAAGAATAATTATCCAAAGGTGGAATATTCTAAAGGCTGAATAGTATAAGATACCAGGACAATACACCACTAAAATTCTGATGAAAAATTCTTAAGATCAATTGCAAGTAAGCATAACCTTTGAGATTTAGCAAAATCAGGACTGCACGTTAACATAGTCGCTGCCGTCCAGCTATAGAGCACCGAGTATTTCTTCTGAAAGTTGTCGTCCTATTTAAAACCTTACCGGTCAAGGCTAATACCATAATTGAACGCTTTGGTATTACTCATTTGATATTTGGATACCATCTCGCCTCTGCACGCAAATATAATATGATTAAAAGAGTTCAATCAATTTGATAATCGTGATATTCTAAAAATTTTTATTAGCATAAACAAGAAGGATTATAATGCAGTACCTATTGTTCATTATTACATCTCTGATCTGGGGTGGTGCTTTTTTCCTCATGAAAAAAGCAGGCCTTGCTTTTGGTCCGCTGACAATCGGAGCCAGTACCACGTTTGGTGGCGCCTTAGTTCTTTGGATATCCTGGCTTTTCAAACGAGATACGTGGCAGATTCGACGTCAACATTTGATACCGTTGTTGATTGTTTCTTTGCTTGGTTACATATTCCCCTATGCGGCACAACCTTTTCTTGTCAAACTTATTGGGCATGGGTTTATCGGGATGATGGTCGCTTTGGTACCCGTTTTTACAATTTTAGTATCCATTCCTTTGTTGAGCGTATACCCCAGCCGAAAACAATTTCTTGGCATTTTGATCGGAATGGCGTGTCTATCTTTGATGATTATTGATGGTTTGGATCGAAATGTCAGTTGGTTTTACTTGTTTATGGCCCTCTCTGTTCCCCTTTGCTATTCTGTAGCAAATACCCTTGTCCAGCGTTCGTTTCAGGATTTGCCACCAGTCATTCTCGTTGCCCTTTTTATGACGGCTGGAGCCATTGCTCTAACACCATTATCTCTGATGTTTGAAACGATCACAATTGATGATAATTTTGTTTCAGCTATTGTTGCTATTGTACTGTTATCGGTATTTGCACGGGGTATTGCCATGCTATTGTTTTATAAAATGATTAAAGTTAACGG
>JAQICW010000665.1 GCA_027858355.1 Desulfobacula sp. | reverse complement strand
AGCCAGAATAAACGCTTCGAGTGCCTTGCACTTGACGGCTATTCCGCTATACCCGCAAGTGAAGGGTTATACAACTAAAAGTCTCTTCTTTATTATAGATTTCTAAGATATGAATCGACACCGAAGATTGTCAATAATAATGATATTGTTGCTGAATACAAAATCTTTATTATGGTGTAGAAAAAACCGGATAAGTGATAGAAGGTGGAATTTGATACCCAACTTACAGATTATCTCACTAATACCTATATTTATTATTCTATTTATGCCATTATATGGTTCTAATTACATAATACATAGAGGTGGCCATGGGTGATTTGGCGGGAATAGGAAAAATAGGACGAACAAGATTAAGTAAAGTACTCGAATGTAATCCGAGAGTAATTACATCGACAACTGTGGTCGAAGTTTTAAGCTTATCGCCAAAAGAAGCAAGTAGGATGCTGTCTCGTTGGTGTAAAAATGGATGGTTGTCCCGGATAAAAAGAGGTGTTTATATCCCTGTTCCGATAGATTCCATTAGCAGCAATATAACACTGGAAGAGCCCTTTGTGATTGCAGAGTCAATTTATCATCCAGGATATATTGGTGGTTTCAGTGCAATAAAACATTGGGATTTATCTGAACAAATAATTGAAACAATTTATTATTTTTCAACGAGACAGTTGAAAGAACGAAATCCCATTTACGGTTCAATAAAATTTCAAATAAAAACCATTAAAGAAAATAAAATATTTGGAACAAAGAATAGCTGGTATGGAAGTAAAAAAGTTAAAGTAAGTGACCCAACTAAAACTATTGTAGATATTTTAGATGATCCAAAATTAGTAGGTGGTATGTCTGTTGTTTGCGATATTTTTAAAGAATACGTGGAAACAAAGTATTGTGATTTTAAAATGCTGATTAATTACGCAAAGAAGATGAATAATAAAACAATACTAAAAAGGTTGGGGTTTATGATTGATGTTAAATTCAATGAGATCCCCAATGGATTCACAGATATAAGAGGAAATATTTCATCCGGTTATTCTAAATTTGATCCGATTGTTAATAGTAAATGGATTGTTGAAAAATGGAAGTTGAAAGTACCAGCTTCATGGAAGAAAGAATATGATAGAAAAAAATGAAATTCTAACTATAGCAAAAAACTTAAATTTAAGACCAGATACGGTTGAGAAAGACTATGTGCTTGGTTGGATGTTACATGGAATCGGGGAACATCAATCCACCAAAACCTGGGCATTTAAGGGTGGCACCAGTTTAAAGAAATGCTTCTTTGAGACTTTTAGGTTCTCAGAAGATTTAGATTACACAATAAAAGATAATGCTCATCTGGATACAGCTTTACTTCTTGGTGTATTTTCTTCAATTACAGAATCGGGTTGGTGGTGTAAAGCAGCGGATGTATTATGCCAACCTTGCAGAAATTCGATTGCCGGTGAGTGCCGCGGATGTTGAACAAAAGTATGTCAAGCAAAAAACTGAAATAGAACAGAAGCTATCGGCTTTAAAAGGAACCCTTGTTGATTGCAAAAAGCGGGTTGATCAACTAATCCTTGGAACCCTGTCAGTGGAGGACCTCTGATATGTCACGCGGGCGTCAATACATCCAGTTTGAGGGATATTTTGCCGAAAGTGTGCTGGGCATCTTTCGTATTATTCGGGGGTTTGCCGATCTGTGAGATCTGGCGGCAGTTTTCGTACCCTAGGAGATGACAGGCCATAACACTCAAACCCGGCGTGTTGTGCCGGTGCAATAATCGATGGAGGTGATTTATGACAGGATTTAACCCAAAATTTACCATAACCAACCGCATGACAGCGGCCATCACCGAAATTGAACGTGCGCGGGGATTTCTGGAAGCCGCAAGATTATCCGATGACTGGGTGAGGGATATGGGAAATCAGGCCTTGATCAAAGAAGCTCATTACACAACACATATCGAGGGGACACGACTGACGCTGGATCAGGCCGAACGCTTATGGAAAGGCGAAGCTGTACCTGAGGCCGATCCGGATGATACCCGCGAGCTGTTAAATTATCGCTCAGCCTTTGAGTTTGTTTCCGAATGCCTGGATAGTGGAGATCCCATTACCGAAGGAATGATTCGTGAAATCCATCGAAAACTGGTCGAGGGTGTTCGAGGGGGAAAGGCTGATCCCGGTGCCTACCGGCGGATACAAAATTATGTGGCAAATTCTAAAACAGGAGCAGTGATTTATACCCCTCCATCTGCGGTTGAAATACCTGTCATGATGTCTGAAATGGTAAAATGGTTTAATTCGGATCTTGAGATCCATCCGGTTTTAATCAGTGGGATTGCCCAGTTCCAACTGGTCCATATTCACCCGTTTCTTGATGGTAATGGACGAACTTCAAGGCTATTGTCAACTCTCTGTCTTTACAAAGCAGGATATGATTTCAAACGTCTTTTTACCATCAGTGAATATTATGATCGTGACAGGTCTGCTTTTTACAAATCAATCCAAAGCGTTCGTGAAAACGACATGGATATGACCGGATGGCTCGAATACTTCATTACCGGTCTTCAAACTCAGATGGTTGAAGTTAAGGAACGCGGGGAGCAGGTAATTCGACGGGATGTTTTAACACAGAAACACAACCTGAATGAGAGACAAACAAAAGCAATTGAATACCTCCTCCAGTTTGGCAGACTGACCATCCAGGATTATGAGGTGCTGTGCCCAGAGGTCAACCGACGCAGTTTGCAGCGTGATCTTAAAATAATGATTGAAAAAGAACTCCTTGATGCTGAAGGTGCAACAAATCAGTTGGTCTATCTTGTAAGGATTTGAACTTGCGACATCTTATGACAAAAACTTGTGACAAACTCACGACAGAGCTTGCGACGAATTGGAAACCCATTACCAAAATGCCAAAGCACTCATCGACAAACTCTCCCAATCCGTCCTTGCCAAAGCCTTCCGGGACGAACTGGTGCCCCAGGACCCCAATGATGTACCAGCGGAAAAGCTTTTGAAGCGGATTATGGAGGAGAAGGCAAAAATGATCATGACCGATTCAAGGAACTTGGATGGGGATTCAGGACCTGGGATCAGTGGGAATGGAATGATTGTTGAAATTTGCTGCAGCAATCAGATTTGAAATTGATATCATGAAGAGGTATACGTCTATGGCTATTTTTGGAAAGAATGGATTTATCCGGAAACAGCAGGTTGCTTTTGCCAAGAAGCTTCTTGTCTGGCAATATGAAAAATCCGGCACAGCTTTACCCGATGAAGCAGTTATATCCGCTCATGCAGAAAAAATTGTGGATGATGCCCATATGATTGCAAAAAAAATCGGCAGCAATGTACTGGAAATTTTGAAAAAGCAAATGAAGGATATAAAAAAATAAAAGGATTACTTTATGCTGCTTTCGCAGTATTTAACAGCCCCTGTGATCTCCACTATACTTATCAAAAAGGTAGAACTTGAACCAAGACAGATGACGTTCGGGTTTGAAGACCGGATGTCAAAAAATATGGATACTGTATTTTCGTTTATTGAAAAAGAGTATCAAATCGGCGGCGCTGATCGGCCTGTTTGATACCTTTGAAATCGATCAGGAATACCGGAATCACTGTCTGCATGAATTAAGGATTCTGAATAAAAGGATTGAAAAAAACGGCCGCATTGAAGAAATCGATACCTTGTTCAATGACGCCAAAGATCTGTTTGTAGATGTGATAGAAGAAATATAGATGGTCCTGCTCTTCACATTAATCCGTCTTGGCTGTAGTAAAAACACCCTACTTCTAGGCATCGCTGAATTAAAAAATCCGGCTATAGTTTTGAAAGATGGAATCCCATAGAACATTGTTTATTCCCAAATGAAGGCGGTATGGTTTTTATTTTCCGATAATAATGCCTAACGCCTTCAAATGCTTTGCAAAAAGCTGATCTTTTCCCGGCAGAATAACAATATGATGCTTTCCGGCCGGAAGGCACAGCCGGCTTAATTTTGAATCAATTAATATCTGCTTGCGGATTTGTGAGTGACATTCCAATAAACTGGCTTTGCCTTTTTTAGTTACCTGCCCACTTCGATCTTCAACCTCATTAAACAATTGAATAAAAGAGTTGTTGAATTTGCCGGATATGATTTTTTTGATAAATTTTTTAATGTTTTTTGTGGTGTCTCCTTCCTGGACTGCCAAAAGTATAGATGTGGTGGAAATATGCCATTTCCCAGTTTCTTCCTGATTTCCAATTTTATCAAGATAAATGGAATGATCAGCAGTCAGCGTCCCTTTTCCGATATGGATGATATCAGTGCCATGTGCTTCAAATGTCTGGCTGTTTAAGGTCCCGTATTCTTGAAAAATATCCATGACCCAGGCACCAAGATCATTTAGTCGAATATACATTAAACCATCACTCATACTTAAAAATTTATACTCATCTGCCCCCCAGCAGGATTGAAAATCCGGGCGGGCATAATCCGGATGTTTATAAGCTACATCCAGAAGACCTAATGTGGCACAATATTCAAAAAAATATATCAGCAGGTATCTTAACTGTAGAAGCGGCCAGGTATCATAATAGCCTAAATTACCATAATTGGGATCACCAAAATAAAGCTTCCACTCATAATTTTGCATTTCAAAGGTGTAATTTTCAGAACAGATGAATCTTGCCACTTCATTTACTTGAACCCATCTTCCAGGTTCAAGGCGGGCCATGACTTCGTTAATTACAGGCCTTCGCCGGACAGGAGAGCTCATAGCCCTTCCTCTACCTGCTTTTTGTCCCTTGATGGCAGTTACTCTGGTAAATTCATCTATAATTTTGGTCTTTTCCCATTTTTTAAAGATTGCCTTGATGCCCTGTGCCAGATCTTTGTTTTGAAGCGTTTTCCCTTTTTGGGTTAATTTTAGAAGATTTCCGTCAATGGATGCCAGTCCGCCGCCCTGTAGTAGTAAAGGCCATGTAAATGACTGCATCGGGCCGATTGAATCATCTTCATAAAAATCACCTTCATAGAGAGTTGATGTAATTTTTTTTATAGTAGCAGCGGTGGCACGGCCTGTTTTTTGGCTGACCTTGATTTTTTTTTCTTTTACCATAGCAAGCAGTGTATGCAAATTTATGCAGGATTCATGGGCTGTTTTTCTGACTGTCAGATCATGCTTTTCCGGCAGATTTTCATAATAGATTTTTTCAGGCGCCGGCGGTTTGATAATCTTTTGAAGCTGTGCCATCAGGTCTGCTGGAATAGCACCATTAATAAAAAATGCAAATATCAATTCCATCTCGTTTTGTTTTGTGGAACTCTTTGTGGGCAGACCACCGTATTTGGCACAAAATGCTTTTGATTTAAATTTACCATCCCAATTATGGACAGCTTCGGCAAGGGCATTGACTGCTATTGGAGAAAATTTTGAAATTATGGAGTTAAGATCTGCAAACACAGTGGATGCGATATGATCAATCAGTTCAAATTTTCGTGTGGGGAATTTTGCATTGAAATTCTTTGCCAGACCTTTGAGTTCGTGTACGCCGTAAACATCATTTAATGCGTGTTTTAAAGTCTTGTAATCATCTTGAAAGCGTGCCATTATTTCATCCTTTTGATAGGGTAAAAAATACCTTGAAAAAGTATCGAGTGCATTCTCCTTAAAGCTCTTATCTTTTGAAGTTTTTTTGCATTCCACATGTAAAAATTCTGCAAAATACAGGGTCATGGTTAACATAAAAAACAGGGATTGGTAAATAAAATATATGGAAAATATAAATGCTGTTGAAAAATACCATGGACTCTCTCCTTTTTTTAAAACTGTGATCCAGCTGCTTGCAGTACAGGTTTTTGAATTTAGACAAAAGGACATGATCTATTGTTTAACTGTACTTGGATTCAGTGATAGCAATGAAAAATTATTTGTTCAAAAAACCATTCAGCCCATTGTAAATGATCTTGCCGGGATGGGTATTATTTTAAAAAAGCCACAGGGCCTCTTATGTCCGGAATCAATACGGCCGGTTGCTCTTGTTGATGTGGTCCGGGACGATAATTATGATCACTTTCTTACGGTTATTCTGGAAACTTCGCCTTTAAAAAAAAATTATGACGGCAGCATGCTTTTTCGAAATTTAAAAGATTTTTACAGGCTGCTCCAGATGTCGGTTTTGTCTAAAAAGCGAACAGTTAATGTGGCGCAATTATATCAAGAGGGTCAGGTTTATTTCTCAATGGAATTCAGGGAAACGCCTCCCCTTTTAAAGTTGTTCAACCGTCCTTTTTATCCGGAGCTGTTTGATTCAATTCCTCCTGACCTTGCCTTTAAAACACTGGTATATCTGCTGGAATCTGCCGGGAGCAGGATGGAACCGGCAAAAGATTCATTTGAATATGTCCTGTACCTTTTCCCAAAGGTTAAGGACATGGTACCGGAAAAAAGCAAAATGCTTGAATTATTATTGTATCGTGGAGATATAAAATCACACAAAAAATATCTAAAAGAACTTGAAAATCATCAGTCCTATTACCATTCGGGTCACCAGGGGTGGGCCATGATGATTTGCAATAAAAATAAAAAGGCATTGGAACATTTTAATTCAGCCCTTGACGTATTGAAAAAAGGGACAAGAAAAAAAAATGTTTTTTTTGAAGGCAATATGGGCTTGTTTTTTTTGTTTGCCCTGTTAAAAAGCCGGGAAACTGCAAGTTATAAGGCCGCACTGATCTATATTGATCAGGCCCTGAAAACCGGCAGTGAACAAGAAAACCTTTTAAAGGCTTTAAAATCAATTTTCCGGGATCTACTGGGCATTATCATCGATGTGAATGAATCCGCTGATATATTGTATTATTCAATCCGTTATCAACAAGATGCCATCCAGTTATTTTTAAATGTCCTTGTATTAAGCTGGGCAAATAAAAAAAAAGCAGCGGGATATATTGACCTGCTGGAAAGAATCAAAGAAAGGTCCGTTGCATTGGATAATTTATGGTTTCAGGCTGAGGTGTCCGCCCTTCTTGCAGACCTGGGTCACAATCCAGAGGAAAACCAAAAGCTTTCTGTAAACATTCACCAGCAATGCGGAACAAAAACCATTACCGCCATTGTAAAACCCGTTCCACAATGGGAAAAGATTTTAAATTCTCTGATCCGCATGGGAGAAGGAGAACAAAAAGAACTGGAATTCAAAGAGACATCAAGCAGTCAACGTCTTATATGGATTTTATTTCACAGTGAAAAATATAATTCCGGCCATATTGCCCCGAGGCTCCAGAAATTATCAAAAAAAGGGACTTGGACAAAAGGCAGGGCAGTTGGATTGAAAAACCTGCGCAACAATTATCAGACCATGGAAGGACTCACAGACCAGGACAGGCAGGTTGCAAGTACAATTATGGAGTATTCATATAGAAGCGGATATCGTGGGTATTATGATGTTGAATATATTTTTGATGAAAAAAAAGTTTTCTCCGCTCTGGTGGGTCATCCGCTTCTTTTTCTCGAAGGTTCGCTGGAAAGTCCTGTGGAACTTTTCATGGGCGAACCGGAAGTAAGATTGCGGATGCAAAAAGGGAAAATGAAGCTTTTTATCCATCCTTTGCCACCTGAAACCGATGACTCGGTCAGGGTTATCAGGGAGACACCCACAAGGTTTAAAGTGGTCTTTTTTTCTTCTAAACATGCCAATATCGCCAGGATTCTGGGTAGAACCGGAATTGAACTGCCAAAAAAAGCAAAAAAGATGGCCGGCCAGGCAGTGACGTCCATTGCTTCTTTTGTCCAGGTAAATTCAGATCTTGCAGTCGCGGGATCTGCTCATGCTAAGCAAACAAGGTCCGACGTAACGCCCCATGTTCATATCATGCCATGGCAGGACGGAATCAGTATTGAGGTTTTTACGAGACCTTTTGCAGATACGGGCTCCTATTTTAAGGCAGGACGGGGGGGCAGCACTGTTTTTGCTGAAATTGACGGCGCAAAGGTACAGACAATGCGGAATTTGGAAAATGAGAAAGAAAAAGTCATGGATGTCATTGGCTCCTGCCCCACCCTTGAATTGCTTGAACCAGTAGGCGGTCAATGGCTCATAGATGACCCTGAAACAGCACTGGAACTCCTTTTAGAACTCAAGGACTGTAAAAAACCTGTGGTGTTGGAATGGCCCAGGGGAGAAAAGATCAAGGTGCGATCCACAGCATCATTTGGTGACTTCAGTCTCCATCTTAAAAAGGAGAGGGAGTGGTTCGAGGCTACGGGAACACTGGATGTTGATAAGGATCTGAGTATTGATCTGGTAAAGCTGATGAAATTGCTTGATAATCCTTCCGGGCGGTTTGTAACCCTGGATGACGGCACTTTTCTGGCAATCACCCAGACACTGAAAAAACGGCTGGATGAATTAAAGGCATATTCCACACCCCACGGAAAGGGATTGCGGATTGCTCCTCTGGCAGTTCCGGCCATTGAGGAGCTTACGGAAAAAGCTGGCTCACTTAAAAGTGACAAAGCCTGGAAAGAGCACTGCAAAAAATTAAAAGAGGTTGTTACTTCGGCAGTGCCGGGAACCCTTCAGGCACGGTTACGTGATTACCAGGTTAACGGATTTAAATGGCTTGCCCAACTTGCCCACTGGGATGTGGGGGCCTGTCTTGCCGATGATATGGGGCTTGGCAAAACAATCCAGGCACTTGCCGCCATCCTGCTGAATGCGGGCAAAGGGCCCTCGCTTGTTGTGGCTCCCCTTTCTGTGATGGGAAACTGGCAGGATGAATGTAAGAAATTTGCTCCAACCTTGAATCCACTGGTTTTTGGACCTGGAAACCGGAAAAATTTTATAGATGGTGTTGGACCCTTTGATATTGTTATTTCAAGCTATGGTCTCCTCCAGGTGGAGGCAGAAAACTTGTCTGGTGTTAAATGGCAGACCCTTGTACTGGATGAGGCCCAGGCAATTAAGAACATGAAAACCAAACGTTCAAAAGCTGCCATGAAGCTCAATGCTGCATTCAGGGTGATCACCACTGGAACACCTGTTGAAAACCATCTGGATGAACTCTGTACCCTTTTTAATTTTTTAAATCCAGGTCTTCTCGGGGGATTTGAAAAGTTTAAGAACACTTTTGCCATTCCCATAGAGCGGGATCAGGACAAAGAAGCTGCAGGAAGATTGAGAAAATTGATCCGGCCTTTTATTTTGCGGCGGTTAAAACCCGATGTTTTAAAAGAGCTGCCTGAAAAAACCGAGATCACTCTGAAAGTTGAAATGAGCCGGGATGAGGCTCTTTTATACGAAGCCCAGCGCCTTAAAGCTATTGAAAACATAGAAAATGCAGAAGCTGTTCCTGGGGCAAAGCACTTAAGAATCCTGGCAGAATTGACCCGGCTGCGCCAGATCTGTTGTAATCCGGCACTTGTTTTACCCGATGCCAACCTTGAAAGCTCAAAACTTAAAGTGTTTGGCAATGTAGTGGAAGAGCTTGTAGAAAACAAACACAAAGCCCTTGTTTTCAGCCAGTTTGTAGGACACCTGAGTATTTTGAAAAAATTTCTGGATAAAAAAAACATCTCCTATCAATATCTGGATGGCTCAACTCCGGCTAAAGCCCGGAAAGAAAGGATCGCAGCTTTTCAAAATGGTGAAGGCGATCTTTTTCTTATCAGCCTTAAGGCAGGTGGCTTTGGTTTGAATCTGACTGCGGCCGATTATGTCATCCACATGGACCCGTGGTGGAATCCTGCAGTGGAAGACCAGGCTTCGGACCGAGCCCACAGAATCGGTCAGACCAGGCCTGTGACCGTATATCGCCTGGTTGTTAAAGATACCATTGAAGAGAGAATAGTTAAGCTCCACCAGGAAAAAAGAGATCTTGCCCAGCGCCTTCTGGCCGGAAGTGATACAGCTGGCAAACTCACTGCCAATGATCTTTTAAAGCTTTTGCAGGGCAAGCGGTAAATTTACCCCAATATGCAAGGATTGTTATGCTGGATTTTGGAAGGAGAACGCTAGAAAAAAATGTAAATCTTCGACGTCTTGTTTTGACCACGAATCGTAT
>JAQICW010000279.1 GCA_027858355.1 Desulfobacula sp. | reverse complement strand
GCCCCATCTACTGCGTTGCACCAAAGGCCTAATACGTATAGTATTAAACATTTGATGCGCCTTGTAGATGAACCAAAATCCTGCGCTATTTCTGCTCAACTTATTTCATTTGAGGTCCTAAGATACAAATATCCCTTATCTGCCACGTGGCCGGCATAATAGGGGAAATTTTTTTCAATTGCCAGATTAATTCGCTGAAACTGCCCGGCCCCCCTGTCAATCTGAAATCCGCCAAGCCCTATTTCTCTGTATAACGCATAATCCTTTAACACATCTGTTTGATACGGCCAGATCAGAATTTTAAAACCAGGGGAATCAAACGCCTGTGATTTTGTAATCAACGCGAAAAAAATTAATAGGAACAGGATAAAAACAATAGTCCGTTTATATTTCCAATATATCCAAACGAACAAATAACAATTACCCCGTATACAGTAGAACATGCTTTATTGCTTAAGGTGCCAGAAATTTGCTTGCAGTTTCTGTTTTTTAATCATTTTTCGAAACAGGTGGGGTATCAATAGTTTCAGCGGCATACGAATATAATGGGATCGGATATATAACAAGCGTTTTGAAACCATAGTAAAAATGGTGTTACAGCTTGAATGATTTGGAAGCAAGGCATTCAGATATAGAAAAATCATTACGCGATTCAATGGCCAGAAAGGCGCGTGGGGAGTGATAGTTTTATGAATACCTTTGGGAATCGGTGTGTTAAAAATTTGTTTGGTTAATTTAAGTCCATAGTAAAGGAAACGATTGACCTGTAATTCTTCACCCCGGGAGACAAGCATGGACCAGAACTTATCGGTTTGTCCAAAATGACGCAAAAGAGAATCAATATCTGTAAGATCCCTGAAGCCATTATCCAGTTCGCCTTCATGGAAAAGATGGACAGCGCTGTGTAAAACCATGTCTGCAGGGCACAACAGACCAAAAATTTTATTATCCGTAAAAGCTATCATATTCTCGATTAATTTATTGTGGTCAGGCACATGTTTGACCGTTTCAGGGAGAATGTTGTGGTGGACGTCCAGAACGGTCTTTCGTTTTACATGCCTTAGCGGAGGAATTTCATGCATCCATATCCGATAATATTTCTCGTCATAATCATCTTTTTTGTCCGGTACCCATCCATGCATCAATAGAGCCTTCTCAACATCATTAATACAGTTTTTAGGAACAAGTATATCAGTATCGCTGAATATCCGGCCCTCACCAACAGGCAGGTTCCCAATCAGGTAAGCGGCTCCTTTAAGAAACACAACCTGGACCTTAAGTTCTTCTAAGGCAGATTGAATTTGCTTTGCTTCCCAGATAATCGTTCTGTGATGGGATTTAAATGCAGTCCAGTCTGATTCCAGATGCCGGAGAGCTTGTGGCGGAACTGAGCTTAGTAACTTATTATTTTTTAAAACAGCGTATAATTTGGCCAGGAGATTTGAACTCCTGGCCTGCCGGATAAGAAGGTCCCATTGGGAAAGTGTCAGCTTTGAGGAAGAATCAGGGCTTTTGAGGACACCCAGGAGGAGTATTTTATTTAAATTTGTGAACCACATCATAATCAATAAACAGTTTTTATCCTTTTGAAGGTTCCAGGCCGTTGAATGCTGTGACAGCCTCCTCAAGATTGCTGTAAATAAAATCAAAACAGTCACAACGTTCAATAATGCCGGCAGCGGTTTCAAAGCCTGCTTGCCCAAGGGCACTGTGGTTAAACGCGTTTTTTGTAAGTTTGATCAATGTTCTAGCTTTAGATCGTCTGGACAGATTGGTAGAGGCGCCTGCTTGGAACTTCGGAAAAATAACCCATGCAGGCAGGGCTGGTTCACCCGATCTTTCAATGCTCGACAATGGCGGCTTCATATGTGCTACCGTACCTTTTGCAGTTTCAAAAAACTCACGGCCCATAACCACTTCAGATGAAAACTCTCGGATAATTTGAATTGATTTGTTTTTAAGACTGACCGGCCTTGGTACTGGAATCACTAATCCGGATTCCGGCGATATAAGAGCAAGTTCATCAGATAACAATCGCCATCCTCTGTTAGCCAATGCCGCGCATAGCGTACTTTTCCCTGAACCCGGAGGTGAGGGCATGATAACGCAGAACCCATTTTTTTCCAAAACACCTGCATGGATTATTAAGAAATGGTTTGAGTATCTTGAGATGCACCAGTTTAAACCCCATTCAAAAAATGGATACGCATGGGCAAGGGGCAATGGTTTAAAAGGAGACTGATCATCAAAAAAAAACAAGGCCTGGGGCCTGAACCATCGTCTGAAATTTGCTGGAGTTGATATTCGTATATGAAAGTCATTAAACTTTGATTCGCGACTGGTTTGATAGTCGGCATAGAGCAGTGTAATTTCATTGGCAACATAATCAATCCGGGATTTAACTTTGACCCTGAAAGGACCAACTGATATGCTCAAACCCTGTTTCTTGATCCCATGAAACATTTCAGGCATTGGTTGATGGTGGTTGGTCATATAAACTCCGTTCAATGAGCCCCAACCGATGAAATTCTTTTAAAAGGCCTTCAATATAAGTGGTCAGCTTATTGTCGGTGCCTGCATCAAAAGAGAGGGAAATTTGCTCGATTAATTGATTTTTGGTGAGTGATTTTTTTTCTAAAGCTTTGAGTGTCTCTGCCGCAAGAAGATCCAAAAGATGTGTATCCCCGGAATTACAATTGTATACCACAAATTCATTGTCCCAGGTTTTCCATATTAATTTTGATGGCTCAGGAACAAACCAGCAACATCGCTCATATTTTTTCATAGAAAATAGCAGAGCACGATATTTTTAATACTGATCGTTTGCTGATAAAGATCAAAACAGGGGAATATATTCGCTTGTTATAATGGACAATAATCATTGTTGAGAACATCAAAATAGTCTTTTAAGTCCTCAATAAGTTTCTTGTCTTGCTCAGTAGTAAACCCATTGGTCGTAAAAAGAGCTAAAATCATATCTTTTACTTGGATAGTTGTATGAGGGTATTTAATATCAGTTGCTGAATTCTGAAGCGCTGCAACAGCATGAAAACCCAATCGTATAATCAGCTTTTCGATAGCACTATGGCTGTTGTCTAAAGTAACTTCAGCGTACCAGATGACTTCGCCTAATGTTTGATACTCAAGTGGCCCACCTGCAACGATGCCAAAAGCGGTGTTAAAAGACATATCAGTAGGATATGCATAGTGCCAATCCGCAGTATGGTTTTTCCAGAATCCGGGGGAGCATCCCTCACCAAAACATTCCTCTGCATTGGAAAGGTTTCCGGATAATTGCCCTGATTCTGAACAACTCCCGGCAAATACGGGACGACTGGTTACTGTGAGAACAACTGGAGCAGTTAAAATGGCAGTTTTTATAAATTTTCGTCTATTGAAACCTGAAGATACATCTAACTGTTGTTCATTATTAGTTTCCAGGTCTTTTTTTTCAAAATTGTCGTGTTGATTACTTTCCATTTAATATCTCCAGAGTTTTGGCTTCTTACTCCTTCAGCACCTTCAAAATATACAATAATCTGTTAAGTTGTAAAACACAAGTCCAAAATTTCACAATTGATTCATCGTCAATAGTCAAAAGTTTTGCAAAAACTAAGCCAACATACAAATTGATATCAATTTAATGGGAAAATTGATACCGGCACAATGATGGGTATTGCCAAATGTCTTGACCAGGGGGCTGAAGGATCTGAACAACCGGGAGCTGTATGCCATCAAATAAATAAACCTTAAACAGTGGCGTTCATTTTAAATTTATAAAAGCAAATCTCCATAATCCAAGAGAATAGGTATTTTTTTTCTTAAGATTATGGACTTTTTTTCTTATTTTTAAGAAAAAAATGTGATCTAGAAGATTACCTCATTTTAATGTGACCCGGTATAAATTCCCTTCCCAGGGCAAAAAAACATCTTCAAAAACTTTTTTACCTTGAAATTCTTTTCCACTTCCTAAGTTCTTCAAAAAAACTTTTTTATCAAATAACAGTGTTATTTTTGTCGGCTCTCCTTTGATCCCTTCAAAATCATCTGAAGGGTTTTTAAT
>JAQICW010000570.1 GCA_027858355.1 Desulfobacula sp. | reverse complement strand
GATCTGGCTGAAGTCAACGCACTCCTTAACCTTGGATTAATTTCAGGATCACCTCCGCCCATCCTAGCAGCCACTGGAATTTCCTTTATTATTTTGGTAAAAATCTTACCCCTTTTGGCATCCGTAGCACCTTTTTTATGCTTTATTGTCGACCACTTGCTATGTCCTGACATTTTTTGTATATCCTCCTTACTTCTTACCTTTTGCTATAATATATATTTCTTTACTCTGTTTTCTGCAACTCTCGGGTTTAAATATTTTGCATTCTTTAAATTTTGACTTAACATTTTTTTGGAGCTCATTAAAGTCATTGCCCTGAAATATCTTGCAGATAAAATTACCGTTTTGAAGCAAAAAATCATCTGCAACCTTTAAAGCCATATTGCAAAGTTCAAAAGATTTTAATGCATCCACGTCCTTTCTTCCCGTTGTTGAAGGCGCCATATCACTGAGAATTGCATTGAATCGGGTATTTTCATCTAAAAAAGATTCATTATCCCGATTTAGTATATTATCTTTAATTGCAACCACATTTTCAGGCAAATGAATCTCGATCTTTTTTAAATCAATACCGAACACTTTTCCATGATTCCCTACCTGTTTGGCTGCATATAACAACCATGAACCTGGTGCGCACCCAAGGTCAAGCACCAGATCATTTTTTTTCAAGACCTGGAATTTATTGTGAATTTCTTCAAGTTTATACACGGATCGAGCCGGGTAATTCTCGGTTTTTGCCTGCCTGGTCAAATGATCTGCCCATTGATTCCTGCCTGGTTTTTTATTATTTGAGTTTTTCTTTTTTTTGGCTGCCATTAAAATAAGACCTCCATGGCATCTTTTAGAAAGCTGACGCTTTCAATGGTCATTCCTTTTATTTTTGATAACTGCTTGATTGTACTGCTGGGAACAAGGCATTTTGTAAATCCCATTTTTGCGGCTTCCTTAATTCTTGCCTGGACATGACCCACAGCCCTTATCTCTCCTGTAAGTCCGATCTCTCCGATCAAAGTTGTTTTTTTATCAATGGGTTTATCCAAAAAACTTGACGCCAGTGCTGCTGCAATGGCAAGGTCCACTGCCGGTTCTACTATTTTCACACCCCCTATGACATTCATGAAAATATCAAGACTGGAAAGATTCATCCCAAGTCTTTTTTCCATCACGGCAACAATCAACGCGACCCTGTTATTATCCAGCCCTAAAATCGTTCGCCTCGGTGTTCCAAGGCCCGAACTTGATACAAGGCCTTGAATTTCAACAAGGATAGGCCGTGTGCCTTCCATACATGAGGTCACAACAGAACCCGGTGCAACGGCTGAACGTTCAGCTAAAAAGACAGCTGACGGGTTGGGGACCTCGGTCAGCCCTTTTTCGTTCATCTCAAACACACCAATCTCATTTGTGGAACCAAACCTGTTTTTAACGGCCCTTAAAATTCTGAACACATGACTTTTATCCCCTTCAAAATAAAGAACGGTATCCACCATATGTTCCATAATCCTCGGGCCTGCAATGGCTCCGACCTTGGTGACATGACCCACAAGAAAAATAGGAAGACCCGTTGTCTTTGCAAGCTTCATAAACTGCATGGCAGCTTCTCTGATCTGTGTCACAGAGCCTGGGGTTGAGGAGACATCAGGATGAAACACTGTCTGGATAGAATCAATTACCAAAGCATCATATTTAGTCAGTTCCACCATGGCCAGGATGGAATCCAGATCTGTTTCAGATACCACAAACATGGAAGCCCCATGGGAATTCAGGCGTTTACCTCTCATGGAAATCTGCCGAACAGACTCTTCTCCAGATACATAGAGACACTTTTTACCGAAAGCGGATAAACTGGACAACACCTGGAGCATCAGGGTGGATTTTCCAATTCCAGGATCTCCGCCAATCAAAATTAATGTGCCGTCAACAATTCCGCCCCCAAGCACTCGGTCAAATTCCCCCACACCGGTTTTAATCCTGTCTGATTCTTCCGCTTCTACAGAATCAAGCAAGACAGGCTCTGGTAAAAAAGAAGATTTTTTCTTTTTCAACACACCTGAACTAATCCGTTCTTCCACCAAGGTGTCCCATGCTCCGCAATCCGGGCATTTTCCCATCCATTTAGGGGCCTGTCCGCCACAGGACTGGCATCTGAATATAAATTTATCCTTTTTTTGCATTTAATTTTAACCCTGATTGTCTATTATTTATAAAGTTCTGAACTATATCATCTTGCATGATCCATATCAAGATTCAGATATGGCAAATACCGGGCAATCGCATGTAAAATAAAAAATTCTTTTTCAAGATTAAACCGAAATGTATAAAAATGAGTGGAGAAAATGAGCACTTCTGACAAAGTCCACTCCTAAATCTGCGGTCGCTTCTCAGTATTTAGAGTCAGGGTCCATAAGCACCCGCCTTCGTGCCCAACCCTGATATACTACCCATCCTTTAAAATACCCCAAACTCCTGTTTTGGGTGCATGTCTTACCATTTGGTAGGATCTGAAATGCACTTAAATCTAAAATTTTAGAAATGAGTTTTTTAATAGTGCTTTTACAGGTGCTTTTGTCTGGTGCTTTTGTCTTGCATATATCCATTATGTGATTTATAATTAAGTCGTTTAAAAGAACCTTTAATTGGTCTTTTAATAAAATTTGGAGGTTGTTAATATGACTATTACTCATCCAATCTTGGCAGACGTCAGTGCCGGGATATCTGAACTTAAAAAAAATCCGATGGCAGTTGTACAACAGGGAGATGGTGCTCCTGTTGCTATTCTAAATCGCAATGAACCTGTCTTTTATGCAATCCCTGCAAAGGCTTTCGAATTATTGATGGACAAACTTGAAGACATGGAACTTGCCTCAATTGTCGAGGCTCGGAAAGATCAGCCCGAAATTGAGGTAAATATTGATGACTATTTATAGACTGGTCTTCAAGGAAGAGGCAAAAAAGGAATGGGACAATCTGGATTCAACCGTCCGTACTATTTTTGCCAAAAAATTAAAGGAACGGATTCGGCAGCCACGCGTTGAAAGCTCTCGACTTAGTGGAATGAAAGACTGCTACAAAATAAAGCTAAATAGGGCGGGATTCCGTTTAGTATATCAGGTTCGAGACAAAGAGTTGATTGTATCGGTTGTTGCAGTAGGCAAGCGGGAAAAGAATTTAGTGTACAAAATAGCCAAAAAAAGAATTTAGGTATTTGAACCAAAAGACCGGGGTCAATTCAATAATCATGCTCAATATCCCCATCCCCATAATCCCAGGTCATATCTGAATAAATAACATCGAACCATTCTTTGAATATTTTATAAGTGATTTTCTCAGGCCAATCGTCAGGAGAAGTCATCCAGGATTCAAGCTGTTCGTAAAATATTTCTTTGTAAATCTTTTTCATATAAGTTTCATAATTGAATTCATCATATCTATCAGGAATCAAAATTGTCGTTACATAATTTTTGTCATACCCAGCACTATCTTCAACGTTATTCGCCCAGTCGATGTCTGGTTGTTTGGGAATG
>JAQICW010000544.1 GCA_027858355.1 Desulfobacula sp. | reverse complement strand
ATGTCTCAGACAATTTGACAGATAATTAGGTAGGGGATAAACCAAAGGCCTGGATTTCTCTTGCGCTGAATTCATTTAGCGCAAGTGCTGGCAAAAGATTATTATTCTGATCTTTAAACGGGATGGAACCTTTTTGGTTGACCTCGTGAAAAACCTTGTCAGATACCTGTTCAAGTTTTGCCAGCGCTTTTGTCCAGATATGCATTTTATATCTTCGCCTTGTTCAGGCCATGTTTTACAGAGGCGGTTTGAACTATTGAGGGAATGTCGGTTAATAAAATTAGATCATGGGCCAAAAAAGACCGCCATTCCAATGGCTTAGGCAGGTTTTTGAAGATTGACTCCACCTGTCCCACGTAGTTGTTGGGCAGGTCTTTGTCAGACTCTAAAACAACAGACCCCCGTTCCCTGCTTCGCCTAATGGAATCTAACTTTGACAGCAATTTATGTACTCATTCAAGGAGTGTTTTGCCTACCGTCAAATACCAGGGCTCTTTGCCCATCTCCACATCAATGATTTCAATGGTCGCTTCAATGGATTCTATGGCTGGAAAGAGATTCAGCTATGAATCATGTTTCTAAATTTTTTTTTACATCAATCAGTTAAAAATAATTTCTAAAAAGGTATAAATATAATTTGACCAAATAAATTATTAAAAGAGGTTACTATCAATATGCTTAAAGTATACGGAGCAACATGGTGCCCACACTGCACTCAAACCGTTAAATATTTGAAAACTAACAATATTGAATTCGAATATTTTGAAATTGAAAAACAATCGGAAAAAACAATTCAGAAAATCATTGAAGTAAATGGAGGAGATGACTGGGTTGTACCAACGCTTGAATTTAATGGGAAATGGCGGGAAGGCAAAGTTTACAATGAAAAAAAACTGGGTTCTGATTTACAAAAATTAAGATTAAAATAATTATAAGTGACTTGATCATACATCATCTTTTTTAAAATCAAATCCGCTTTTTCAAATAATATACAAAAATTTTTTGTCATGGTCTCCTTGCCTTTGTACATAAATCCAAAAAAGTACATCCCGGAATGAAGTTCGATCCGAAAAAAATTTGTACTCAAAAATTCAAATTCTGAAAATGTTCAAACTCACCTACTCAAAACCTTTACACCCAGTTTTTTCAGCATGCTCTCTTGATTTTGGATACTTCATGCAATGTTCTGGTTTGACATCATGAATCCGGCAAATATACTTATCTTGCTTTGGAAGTTTCCTCAACCATGGACACCTCCCCACATCATCACCTGTTTTTGGACTTATCCAAATGTCATAAATATAATGACCTTCACCAAGATATATTGAGTTCACCCATTCAAGGATATCATATCGTCCTTCCATTTCCCATAATGCAATTTCTTCATCACTGACACTTGTTTGAAAGGCATCACTGAGATTGAGACAGCAGTTACCGCATTGTTTGCATTTGAAAGCTTTAGGAGGCATATTGGTCCTTTATTTGTAGTTTACAGATAGCTCTTAAGTGCTTTATCAAAAAACATTGTTTATTACAATTCAAAAACCCTTGAATTTCCCTTCCCCAAGTGCAATATACCAATAACAAACTCAGTTCCCCTATGTGTCATAACCTGAAAAAGGAGATCTTCATGTATCTATCTGAAGAGAAACGAGCTGAAATCAGGGAATGTATTGAAAAACATCAATCTAATATAGGGATCAATTCAGGAAAAAAAGAAGAGAATCATATCAAAGGATTTCATGATACAGCTGGGGGTAAGAAAATTTCCCAGATTTTGTTTGATGCCAGGGATGGATAAGCAGTTTTGAGAACGTGCATAAATATGACGATAATCAAGCGACTACAATTTTAATCCCTGATAAATACGATGAAATCGATTATGAAACCTATGTGAAAAAGATTTACAAGGAAATATTTGAAGATCAACTTGAGTCATGGACTGCCAATCTTGATGAGTGGCCAAAAAAACGGGATTATCAAATGTTTAAAAATGGTTTGACGTTCTTTGTTCAGATATGACCTGGGACTATGGGGATGGGGATATTGAACATGAGGAGGATTGAATTGAAGAAGGGTATTTTTTCACATTTCAAGCTGTTGCCGGGTTTGGACTATAGTCAGAAATGTTCAGAGCCGGTTTCATCATTACATATTTTAAGTTGAATATTCATCTTAACTAATTTAAATTTTAGTAGATATTATAACTTGGAGCCACTGATATATGTAAAAACCAAAAGAAGGCGCATTATGGATATAAAGAAAATAAAAAGGTTTTTTATGTGGTGTACCATTATAAATGGTGTTCTTTTATTCTTAAGTATCATTGGGTGTATATTATTCACTGACTTGATATACAGAGTTCAAGGCAACCTGTTTCATATTACCCGTGAAAATTTCAATGTGATATTTTATTCGTTTTTAGGATTATTCAAGATCTTTTGGCTGACCTTCAACGTTACACCGTACATATCTTTATCGATTATAGACGATAAATAAAATTCATAATATTAAAATACGAGAGAATATGAATCCAGAAGAAAAAGAAGAGATCAGAAAAGTGATATCCGGGAAAATTTGCGAGCTGGAGAAGAGTGTTGAAATATTTAAAAAACTATCAAAACCAGTGTCGCCGGATAATGCCATTGGTCGGATTACACGTATGGAAGCGATCAGCAGCAAAAGCATTAATGAAGCCTCTCTTGCAAAATCAAAACAAACATTGAAGATGCTTAATAAAAATCTTGAAATGATCGATGATCCGGATTTTGGTTTTTGCGGGCATTGCCAAGAGCCGATTCCATTTAAAAGACTTCTGATTATGCCGGAAGCCCCTTTTTGTGTGTTATGCACAGACAAACTCAATGGAAGATAAAGGACGAAAATCCTGTAAGTGATGGTCACCTGTTGATAATATTCATCAACTTTTCACATACTAAAAATTAAGCGATATCCGTCCCGCTATGGAGCGGATTGTAGCCAAAAGTCTGCTGTAATTTTTTATATTATAAAAATTACAGTGGAAGAATGTTTTGTAATGCTGTTCATGGCTCGTATAATGTAATCTGAGTATGCAGTTTGATAAGATTTTATTTACAGTATTTAGTGCGCTACAATAAAAAAAAGGCAGAGCCAACTTAATGACCCTGCCCATGGTTTCCAAGTAAATTATTGCCTTAATTTACACCGTCTGTCGAGACCAGATCTTCGGTCTTTACCTGATCTTCTTTCAGGGGAATACTCGGTATATGAAAACACCCTCCGTTCATTCCCACAACGCCTGCCATCATTATCTCGTAATACAGTATTTGTTTTCATGGCATTTGTTTCTATGTAAGCTTATTTCTGACGTTTCTTTCTGCTCACTCCTGCGAAGCCAAGAAGA
This sequence comes from Desulfobacula sp., assembly GCA_027858355.1. The sequence goes on along the minus strand of JAQICW010000544.1, from coordinate 1,276 downwards.
CCAAGACCAAAGAGGAGCATTGTGGCAGGCTCTGGTACGGGAGCACCAAAATAACTATATCCTGGTCCGTCTCCATCATCAAATAGGTCAGAAGACAGTTCTAAGGCAACTTGATATGTATTTTCTAACCATACATTACCATCATCATCGGTTCTTCCTTCAGAGACAAAAGTCCCCATAAATGAACCAAAGAAAGATGTTGGCTCAGTATCCATTTCATACCATCCACCAGTATCTGAAGCGCTCATTCCTAAAGCTGTTAAAGAGAATTCATACTCAGTCCATGTACCACGGTTTGAAGTAACCTGATCAGGCATCCATCCTCTGGAAGCTTCATTAAGTGGGTCTGTCCATACAGGTAGGTATGCTGCATTCTCACCAGTAACATGTGCTGTGAAATCAGTATGTGCAGCATTCCAAAAACCAGTGGAACTTGTCACTGAATCTGAACCAATGTCATAGAGCTGAAAGAAAGAATTATTTACATTACTGGCTGAATGATTAGACCAGTCTGACATAAAAATGGTTTTATTTGTCCAACCTGGGACGTCTTTGGCCATTTTCATATACACGTTTCGTGGGAGACTTGTTTTTGCAACCTCTTCCGTTCCACCAATTGGGGTATAGGTAACCGTTCCAGAGTAACCTACTTGGTTTGTTATAGCATAGTAAGGTGTAGCTTGAGCCATTCCAGTCAAACATAACATTAACAATCCGGTCATAATTCCAACTAACAATTCCTTCATTTTTTCGTTCTCCTTTAAATTTTAATACTTATTTCGCAACCAGGCTATCTCCCCATAAGACCCTTTGGCTTTCCGTCCCTGCTTCACAACAGGTTTGGCTTTATTTTTCTTTTTAATAGTAAAGCAAAAATCGAACCACTATCGAAATTAGTTGAAGACCCTTGCTAAATGGGCTTATTTAATTGAATGAGGATCAGATACCTATAACAATATTTTCCCAATATGAGAGATTTTTTACATAGTATATGGGAAACATTTATATTCAAAATCAATTATATGGATTAATGGCAGGCTCAAATGGAAGAACCCTGTTGTAACCTTTATTGGAGTTACTGGAACAGCGGCGACAAGCTCCCATTAACATTTTTACATCAGTAAGCTGAATGGAACCTAGGGAAAATTTTTATCCCATTACTGGAATTAGCTGGTAACCTTTCCCTCCATTAGTTTTTGACTTCTCCTTGTTTTCTGTATAAAAATAATATCCATGATGATAGCATTGATTTACAAGGCATTGAGATACCTGACAT
>JAQICW010000472.1 GCA_027858355.1 Desulfobacula sp. | reverse complement strand
ACGTTCAGGTTCTCTGCCAGGACCCCCACCTTATCGGGCATAAAAGAAAGATCGGCCTTGCCCTTCACACCGAGTCTGGAGACGTCTATTTCAAGAGGATACTGCCGGCTGAGATCACTGTAGGCCACGACGAAATCATCCAAGCGGAGGGTCTTGAGCGCCACGCGCCAAGGCGGTCCCTCCAAGGCCTCTGCATTAGGAGCGGGAGACCGGGGATCTCGGCCGGCCTTCAAAAGCTTCTGCCAGTTCAATCGCCCTTGTTCGTTCATATCCGCTGTTGCGCGACCCCGGAAGAGCGCCAACTCTCCCACCTGCAACGATCGAGAGGCGTGTTCAAATTGGCCGTCTTCGAGACGAATGGTGTCCATGGAGAGAATCAATCGGTTCCAGGTCCCCCCGGTCCTTGAGCTCCAGGGCCGAGACAAGCACTTTCAATCCCTCGATGACAAAAGAAGGGGATTTATCCGTATTGGCAAATCGGTAGCGGGCTTCGAGGTCTACTTCACCCCCCGGTTTGTCCAGCAGAATTTCATCCTGTAAAAACTCCCATGCCGAAACGGTCTTGTATCCATCCACCTTTACACTGCCCTCGGACCAGAGAGGATGGAGGGAAACATCGCCGGCCCCTGAGAGCTTTCCGCCCTGGGGAAGGGCCGCTTCAAAGGAATAGACTCCCTCCTTGTCCCGCAGAGTGGTAAGGTTTTTGAGCTCCATGTCAATAGTCTCAAGCGTAATACTGCCGGGGGTAGGGTCGGATTGGTCCGTGAAAAAGAGTCGCCCCTGGTTCAAGGCAATGTGCTCAAAGATGACGCGCGGCGGGCGCACCTCTCCTTGGGGTTTTTCCTGCAGGGAAGTGTTTCCCTCCTCTTCTTTTTTTGGGATCCGGTCTGCAATATCAATAAAGTTGATGCGGCCCTCAGGTTCTATTTGAAGGTTCACGACCGGGCCTTCCAGGCGAACATCCGCGAAGGTCCAGGCCCGGCGCCAGAGACTGGAGGTCTCGAAGTTGATAAAAATCTCCTTGAATGCGAGTAACGGGGATCCGTCTCCCTCTTTGAGGTCGAAGTTCCTGATTTCCAGGGTGAGGGCGTATGGGTTCACCCGGACCTCTTCCATGACCACAAGGCATTTGAGGGATTCCTGGGCAAACCGCGTGGATTGACGCTTGATCAGATAGGGGGCAAGAAAAAAGCCCGCCAGGGTGTAGGTGATCATAAGGGCAACAGAGAAGATGAAGGTTTTGCTCAGCAAAACCCTCATCAGCCAATGCCTTCGAAGATGTTTGCCTTCCGGAGCATCCATGGGTTCATTTGCCTCCTTTTTATCTCGGTGAACAGGCCCGCGAGAACCATTAGGCTGAGCGGCTTTCACACGCGGCAGCGGTTCCAGGGCTTCATTTAAATATATACAAGCTTCGTGCCAGGTTTCATAAATGCAATTTTATTTGATCCAACATTCTGATTTATCATTGAATATTCAAACTTGAAAGGTTGGTGGGGGAGAGCCGGTTGATGCGAAACAGTGGTCATATATGGTAACTGGTCACATATCACCACAGCCTGCCTTCTATGCGTAAAGGGATTTTTAAAGAGGCCGCATTAGCGGAAAAAATGAAGCGACCCACGTTCATGACCCCTTACTCCTTGTAGAAGTATCTTGTGCATGTTTTTAATGAAGTTTAAACAGATGGGTCTGTTTTCAAGTTCCTTTGTGGCAAACAGCAGGGCATTCCCGTTCTTCTTTTGTGATGTATAGTTTTCTTCTCACATCAAAAATTTTCGCTTCCCGTTCTTTTTTTCTGGCAACAGCTTTTTTTGCTTTGGAAATGAGCTGGTTTATGCCACAAGGCTTTGTTAAATAATCAAAAGCGCCAAATTTAATTGCTTCATGTGCTCCTCCAATACAAAGAGCTGTGCTGATTAGCGCTTCCTAAAAAAAACTAACCAAATAACCGGCTTGCAACCGGTTCATTTGGATTGTTGAAATCCATATTCGATTCTTAAAGTGCTGTTTTTGGGGTCAAAAACATTAACCTAAGACGGTTTTAGGCTATTTGTTTAATATTTACAGTCTATTAACTTGGTCAGACAAAAATTCCTCTCATACCTCAAATCTTCTCTATAGACCTACGCGTGCCAGATAAACGGCACCTTCAGAAGAGCCGCCGGTTAATGGATTATCAAACTCAATGGTATGCACCTCAGCGTTTTGAAAAACCCTATCCAAACGATTGGTAAAGTCGTCTTCCGGGAAACCATCCACCCAAAGGCCAAACACCCCGCCCGGATTCAAATGCTGAGCAAGCTCCTCCAGCCCCTCTTCAGTGTAAAAGCGTGTGTTTGTCTGGGTCAATACGTTTGTGGGAGAGTGATCTATATCTAAAAGGATGGCATCATGTTTTTTTTCAGGAATCGATAGATCAAAACTTTTTGACACGTCCCGGGACATTGCAAAAAAGTCAGCATTCACAAATTTACAACGAGGATCTGCCGTCAAAACCTTACCCAGTGGGACAAGCCCGTTTTGATGCCAATCGATTACACCTTCTAAATACTCCACCACAACAAGTGATGTGACACGTTTATTTTCCAATGCACTAACAGCTGTGTACCCTAGCCCAAGACCTCCGACCACAACATCAAGGTCTTTTTTATCCAACCCTTCAAGACCAAGCTTTGCAAGCTGAACCTCTGCTTCATGAAACAAGCTGGTCATCAAAAAATACTCCCCAAGCTTGACCTCATAAATATCAAGCCCACCAAGTTGAATGGAACGGCGCCGCCTCAACATCAAGTCTCCTATTGGGGTTGACCGAAAATCTAATTCCTCGTACATCAAACTCATTTTCCCACCTTATTTGCACATTGACAGAATCAAGAACAGATCGAATACAAAATACAAACAATCACAAGCTTATGTGATCACAGCAATATTGGACCTATTGGCCTTGCCCTTGTCAAATATTTAACCAGCATCCATCTATCTAAAAAAACGTATGAGTCGTTGCAGAACCTGAATTTTTCGGTAAATACACTTCAGTTCCTTTAATTTAAACCGGTAATTTGTCCTGCGCACCGGCCAGGGATAGTTTTGCCTGTTTTATTTCCGGATATAACTTATATCTTTCCGGATCAACCTGCATTTTATCAAGCACCCCTATCAATTCCTGTGTTATGTTTTCATATTGACCAGGGGTGAAATCAGGCTCCTGATCTTCAGGTATGATAGAAAGTGCTCCTGCACAATCTTCTCCAAAGTTTTCTAAAAAGGAATATGTATCTTTTTTATCAAATCTGTTACGGAACGCTAATATTGTTCTTGTGTTGCTTTCCGGAAGAAGATTTTCAAAAAAAGCAGTACTGACAGCCGGTGCAAATTTTTCTTTCCTGCAAGGAAGTGAAAGAGAAACAGGTGCAGATCCATTTTCTATCCAATCTTGAGAATATTGAAATACGACTCTGCCTTTTTTGTAACGATCCAATGTGTCGACCAATCGTTAGCCAGATCATTCCATTCTGAAACGTGCTCTGTGATTTCCTCAATGATATGATCAATTTTTTGTTTGGTAAATATAGGGCTTATTTTTTTCAGACTATAAAAATCTTCGCGGATAAAGTTATCTCGATTTCCAATATATTGAAGACGCTGCAATGGGGTGATGTCTGTTGTCGACTTACCCTGACTGGCTATCCAGGCATTCATCACTGCATTACCAAAATCATCAGGCAAAGAATCTGCGATCATTCCAGGTAAGCCTTTGAACGTTTCGTTATTATTTTCTGGAAATGAATAAATCTTTTTTGATAAAGGCATTTTTATAGGTGAAAGCTCAATACCGGACTTAATAAAGCGAGATTCAAATTCAAAAACTCACTTATTGTCCATTAAAGAGCAATAATAAAGGTTTGACACCATTCTCTCTCATTCTCTCCTAGGCAAGGGAAAGCATGTCCGGACAATTGACAACAAGCTTATGGGCGAATCCGTTATCCAGGAAATAATGGGTATTTTGGTCAAAAAATACCCATGACATTAATTCATCCCCGGCGTAATAATATTGGACTTTTCTTTTTTCTGCTGGGCTTCCATGCGTTTGAAATTTTCAATCACCTTGTGGGTTTCCAATTCCATGGCTTTAGGAAAAAGATCCATGGCTTCTTCTATGCTGGTGGCTTCAAGCATTGCCTGCATGGGGATGGGTCCCTGGGGGGTTCCAAGTTGGGTATTGCCGATGAAAATAGTTTCCCTGCTGGTGTCATCGGATCCGTCAATGTTCACTGGGATCAATTGCCGGATAGTGGCAATTTTAAGATCTGTTATTGATATTTCCCTATAAAGATTTGTTTTGTCGACCTGAAAATTCAGGCTATTTGGTGCTTTGCCGTTATCGTCCATGGGTTTATCTCCATTTTTTGTGTTTAAAAACCTGACCACATGTCAAATTTATTCCCCTTTACTATCCTGTTCAAGAAGTAAATGCCATAAAAATTTTAAAATATGCCAAAACAACGCAGGATTTTTTCTTGTGGGGTGGTAGCTGATCCATTAAAAATCTTGCCTTAATAATTTGTCCAGGATTAATATGGTCAGCATTTATTAAGCAGGTTTCTCCATCTTTTCGTTCGATTTCCCAGTGCCAGTCATAGCCATCAGGGACATCATCCAGATATGCTGGAATAATATATGTAGCATCTTTGGACTCGATTTTAATCGGCGGGTTTTTTTTCAGCCCATATTTTTTCCCAATTCAAGAGATCACAAAATTATGAACTCTTTAATTGAATAGCATAAAAAAAAGGGTTATGCCTTTGAGTTTAATGCTGTTCATTGTCCGTCAGTGTGAGAACAATTTTGCCAGTGTGCTGTTTTGTTACAAAGTACTTTTGGGCTTCAGCAATTCGGTCCAAAGGAAAGGTCTTGTCTACAACTGGGACAATATCATCTTGCTCTATGTGCCTGACAAGATTAGCAAAGGCCCCTTTTTCAAGTACTGTGCATCCGAACAAGCTCAAGTCTTTTAAGTAGAGGGTCCGTATATCAAGCTCAACGAGAGGACCACCTATCGCACCAGCTACTGCATAACGCCCCCCAGACTTTAGTACATCGAGAAGTTCTGGCCACTGTTTACCCCCAACAAGGTCAATGACGACATCAATACTGCTGGTACCGAGAGTTTGAACAAGACTATCTTCTCTTAACAAAACATTATCAGCCCCAAGGTTTAACACATTATTTGACTTGGATTGGCTGGTAATGCCGATAACCTTGGCCTTACGAGTTTTGGCCAGCTGTACCGCAGCCGAACCAACACCACCAGAGGCCCCCGTCACTAATACGGTATCATTATCAGTAACGTTTGCTCTAGTTAAGAGGTTTTCAGCAGTGGAATACGAACAGGGAAAGGACGCCAGTTCAACATCACTGAAACTACTTTCAATTTGATAAGCATGACAAGAAGCGACAACTGCGTACTCGGAGAATCCACCATCACATTCTGAGCCGAAATACCAAGGCTGTTCCAATATTCTACCATGTGCTTCTCTGATACATGGTTCAACTATAACTCTTTCACCTAATCGATTTTTTCTGACTTTATCCCCAATAGCAACAATTCGTCCACATACATCAGCACCTTGAATCCGAGGGAATTGGATAGCATCACCCGACCAACTCGCATCACTACTTTCTTCACCACCTTTCGAGTACCATGCTTTTCTAGTGTTGATATCAGTATTATTAACTGCTGCGGCTCGTACCTGAATGAGGACATCGTAGGGTCCAGGCCTGGGTACAGGAATATCATTTCGTATTTCTAATTTATCAAGGCCACCATGTCCTGTTAAGAAGACACCTCGCATCTTTTTTGGTAATTCACTCATGATTTAAGTCCTTTTGGGCATAACTTTTGTTCTGATCTGAACGAGTTCAGCTAAAAATCTGGAAAACGGTTCTATATTCTTTCTTACACTTGCTTCTTCCAAAGTGGCCATGTAATCATTGCGAGTCTCAAGCGGAATGACTGTCCATGGATAGCCGCCACTGGCTAACATAACATTCATCAGCAATCTTCCCATGCGGCCATTTCCATCAATATAAGGGTGGATATACACAAAGAAAAAGTGGCCTAAAACAGCTTTTACAGCAGGTTCTTCTTCATCTTTTAAAAGAGATGTTCTCCCAACAGACTCTAAGCATTTAAAAAATCTGGATCAATATCCCAAATCCGCATAAATGTTGTGACTACGATTTCAAGCAGTCAGCAACTGCTTCTTCGATAGAAGGGAAATCAAACTGAAAGCCGCTTTCAAGCAACCTTTTGGGAAGAACGGTCTGTCCGGAGGTGAGTGCCTGCGCTCCCTCACCGTACAGCAAACGGAGAACAAACTCAGGAACTGGAAAAATGGTAGGTCTCGAAAGGGCTCTGCCGAGCGCCTTGGTCAACCCAAGATTGGTGGTAGGATGGGGGGCGGTCATATTATAGACCCCCTCATAAGTTGAATCATTAATGGCAGTCTCAAAAGCCCTTGTTAGATCTTTTATATGGACCCAGGAAAAAGGCTGCCTGCCATTACCTATAGTTCCGCCAAGCCCAAGTTTGAAAGGAAAAAGCATTTTCGCTAAGGCTCCTCCGCCCTGTCCGAGAACAACTCCGAAGCGGAAAATAGCTGTTCGGCAACCAAACTCCTTTGCCCTTAATGCCTCCTGCTCCCAGTCACTGGTCAGGTGTCCCAGGAAATCATCAGCCAGAGTATTGTCATCTTCGGTGTGGGTGCCTGTTGCGGAATAGCAACCAATGGCAGAAGTTGATAGAAACAGACGAGGGGGCTTTTTCAATAATTTGCAGGCGCTCACCAGCTTTCTGGTCAGAGTTATCCTGCTTTCGTAGATGACTTTTTTATACTCTTCGGTCCAGCGGCTGATAACAGGTGCCCCGGCCAGGTTCACAATAACATCAACTCCCTGCAGACTTTTGGCAAGTTCCTCTGTTGGCAGGGCAAATTCCTTACGGCCCAAGGCGATTATTTCCCAGCCGTTATTTTTGAACTTACGACACATGTTGGAACCGACAAAACCATTGGCTCCACTCATTGCTATTAATTTCACATTTTCCATGGTTTCTCCTTTCTATTTTGCTTCTTCAATATTTATAAAATTTACTTCGAATCCGTTTTATTCGTTTTCTGTTGGCGCCAAGGTCGGAATATCCTATGCGTGATGCAGACCGAATATGAATGACAGTCTCACCGGTTTGCGCTTGAGGGAAATAAAATTCCACGTCATCAATAAATCGAAAAAAAGCTGATGTGAACTCTGCTCGAATATAATTTTTCTGAGCCGTCAGGATCTTGGCTCGATTTTCTGATTCAAGTACTTTCAAGAGGCGGGATCTCGCCTCCTGATGTGTTCCTGCGTAGCGGATAGATTGAATATAATGTTTTTCACCAGCCGCCTGACTGTTCACACAATTTGGTGTTTTCGGGCACGGTGTCAGCCTGCCGTTATTTAAACCCAAATCAGGCAAAGTGCCGGCGCAACCCGATAACAATATCAAGCTTACCATCCCAAAGATCAATTTTCTTTTCATTTCCTTTTGTCCATTGTTTAACATCTGCGGTTTGTCAGCAGCATGTTTATTGTTGAAAATTTATTCGAATTGCCGAAGTGTTTTACCTACTCTTTTTTTGATGGTTGCTATGACATCATCCACCAGGATGTCACCTTGATGTCTGATGATAAAGTTCGAATAGGTAGTGTCAATTGCTTTGATCAGTTTAAAACAAAATTCTGTAAAAAATTGATTAATTTTACCACGAATGGGCACTTTTAAAATTTGGTAAAGTTCATTTGCCGCCGGAAATATCGAGCGATATTTTTGTCATAAATCACTTTTGCCGTTTCAATGGTTCTTTGGTTGTTTATTTCAAGCAAATCCGCATAGATAATAAATGGATGAGTTTGTGACACTTTGAAAGGCATGTCCCGCCTTTAAATACAACCAAATCAGAGATATCAGATGAGAATATTTCAAGCAAAACCAAAGAAACCCATTAGTCTTTTTCTACATACACCTCAGGGATGCCAATATGTTGAGCTGTAGCTTGAATCGCGTCCTGGAAAAGTTTTTTATCAAGATGTAGCTTCATTCAATAAACCAGTTTTTAGAATTTGGAAGAATATCTTGAACTACTCCAACGGTGTATGAAGACAAAGGGTTCAAGCTTTCCTGTAAAGCAACTAGTGCTTCTTTTTGCTCTATTTTCATTGATTCCAATAAAGCCCCTAAAAAAGCCCAGGCTCTGTAATGTCAAGTTTTTAGATATAAATACTTGACAAAATGGGCCTTGGAGGAGTCGAACCTCCCTCTTCGTTTGTGGGGCTCGCTTGAAAACCGAGAATGTTAAGCTCATAAGCTTGTCTGAGTAAAGCGGGTTGTTAACAGGCCCGAGAAAATTGGGGTAAGGGCTATCATCCTATCTGCCGCTGAAGGTTTTGCTGGGCTTGGGGGATTAAAACTCCCGGCTACCCGATTATATTATTTCAGTTTTAGGTAAAGATTTATCCTGCTCAATTAACTCATGGAAAAGTTTGATAGAACTAAATTGAAACGTTCTGATAATAATCCAATGTGAGATAGATCCCAATATGATACCTATCCCAAAGGGAATGAGCTTCAGGATCAAATTAAAAACAAACTTTTTTGCTAATGCTTTTTGTAATTTTTTAATTATTAATCCTATAGCCTTGTCTGACAGGTTTTTAACCATTTTTTCCCCAATTGGATTGCGAAAATCCACAACATTATCAATGTCTAAAGTGGAACCAAAGCATTTAAGGGTTACACG
>JAQICW010000380.1 GCA_027858355.1 Desulfobacula sp. | reverse complement strand
GTATAGTAAAACCCAGAAAATTGGTAAAGATTGCAACGGAAGTGCCAGGGAGAATCGATTATATACACCCCTCTTTTATTGAGGGTGGCCAAATTTTTAAGGGTGAACTTCTGGTAAGGATCGATCAAAGATCCTATAAACTGAACCAACAGACAGGGCAGGTTCGAATCAGGCAGGCAAAAACAGATATTGAAAGCTTAAAACAGGATATTCAAAATTTGAGAAACGATATCAAGCTTTCCAAAGCAAATCTGGACTTTGCCAAAAAAGAATTTGAGAGAGTCAAGGCATTGAGTGAAAATCAATTTGCCTCGAAAAACAGTCTTGATAGATCAGAACAGCAATATCTACAGGCAAAGATTACCTTGCAGAATATCAGCAACAGGCTCTCATTAACGGACACATTAATGGAACAGAAAAAAGCAGCTCTTACCATGGCCCATGTTGAATTTCAAAAAGCAGGCCTTGCACTTGAGAAAACCCAAATCAAAGCAGACTTTAATGGCTGGATTCTGGATAAATTTGTTGAGCAGGGGGAATATGTCAACCCTGGGCAGACCCTGGGATCCATATATCAAAAAGACAGCCTGGATGTGGATGTGAGAATTCCTTTGGAAAAAATGAAATGGATTGAATCCATTTTTGAAAACGGGAAAACCCCGGATGCACGAGTGATGGTGGCAAACGTTGACAGCATGGATTCCCATGCATGGAATGCAAAAGTCGCACGAATAAAAGCAAGGATTGATGAAAAAACAAGAACCTTGCCCATGACACTTGAAATACTGAATTCTGATGTAAAAATAAAAAATATTTTTGACTTAAAACCCGGGACTTTTGTTAAGTGCAGTATTATAGGAGAACCATATAAGAATATTTATGTGCTGCCAAGGTACCTGTTAAAGAGCGATAATATCCTTTTTACAGTGAATGACAATCATTTAAAAATGAAAAAGGTGAATGTTTTAAGAAAGTTTGAAGAAGAAGTGTATATTGACTCCGGGCTTGCTCCCGGCGATAAAATTGTTTTTTCTCCCCTTCCAGGTGCCCTTGATGGAATGGCCCTTACGATCAAACAAAATGGGAAATAAAACATGAAAGCGCTGGGCAAATGGTCTGTTGAACACAGGGTTTCTGTGAATCTCATCATGGTCTTTCTCATTGTGGCAGGGATGTACACGGTTTTAAATATGAAACGGGAATTGTTTCCAGTGTTTTTCCTAGATATGATTGATATCGGGGTAACATACCCTGGTGCATCCCCGGAGGAAGTTGAAGAAGGGATTTGTATAAAGATCGAAGAAAAGCTTAAAAGCCTTGAAGATGTAAAAACAATGTACTCAACTTCCCTTGAAGGGCACGGATCAGTAACTTTGGAACTTGCAGCCGGGACAGATATTAATGAAAAACTCGATGAAATAAGAACCCAGATAGACCTGATTGATTCATTTCCAGACCAAGCAGAAGACCCTGTTATTACAGAGATTAAAAATAATGACCCAGCTATTTATCTGGCTATCTATGGTGATGTTGGCGAAAAGGTGTTGCGGGATACTGCCGAGAAAATAAGGGATGATCTTGTGGAAACAGATAATATTTCCCTTGCAAGCCTCATAGGTGTAAGAAATTATGAAATTTCCGTTGAAGTGTCTGAAGAAAATTTGAGACGATTTAATTTGTCTTTTGATCAGGTTACAATGGCTGTAAAAACAGGAAGCCTTGATTTGCCAGGTGGTAAAATCAAGACAAAAGGCGGAGAGTTTCTGGTCCGGGCCAAGGGAAAGCTTTATACAGGCGAAGAATTTGAATGGATTCCATTGCTTACAAAAGAAGATGGGACAACCATTAAACTTGGAGATGTTGCCACCATAATCGATGGATTTGAAGATACAGATATTAAAGCACGGTTTAATGGAAAACCAGCAGCGCTTATTGTTGTTCGGCGAACAGACAGCCAGGATACCATTGCCATTTCAGAAACAGTTAAAGCCTATATTGAAACACATAAGGATTTCCTTCCCAAAGGCATCACCCTTGGTTATTGGTTTGATATGGCGGAAATGGTTCAGGACAGAATTGATCTTTTGCTGAAGAATGGTCTCCAGGGAATATTGCTGGTATTTATTGTCCTTGCCCTGTTCCTTGATCTTGGACTTGCTTTCTGGGTGTCGTCGGGGATCCCTATTTCTTTTATGGGGGCTTTCCTTGTCCTGAACTATTTTGGCGCATCCATCAACATGTTATCTTTGTTCGGGTTTATCATGACATTGGGTATTCTGGTGGATGATGCCATTATTGTCGGGGAAAATGTCTATACCCATTATAAAACGGGCAAATCAGCCAGAGATGCGGTGATTGACAGCATTGCCCAGATTGGTGCACCCGTTGTGATGGCCGTCACCACAACTATTGTCGCATTCACACCTTTGATGCATATTGAAGGAATTATGGGAAAGTTCATATTCATCATGCCCCAGACCGTGATCTGCATTCTTGCCTTTTCTCTAGTGGAGGCCTTTCTTATTCTGCCGGCTCACCTTGATCATGCATTAACACCACCGAAAAAAAACAAAGCTTTGATTTACAGGGTCTGCTTTTTCTGGCTGGAGTGGCTGAAAAAAGATATTTTGGATAGCCACAGGTGGATGCGGGACAGAGTTGAAAAAGTCTTAACAATTTTTATCTATTCAATTTATACCCCTGTTTTGAAATATTGTGTGCGGAACCGGTATTTCACTCTGGCCATGGGGTTTGGGATATTAATAGTCAGTATCGGGGTTCTGGCAGGGGGGCATGTACCCTTTGTATTTTTTCCGAAAACGGACAGCAACTGGATTGTTTCAGAAATCATATATCCCTTGGGAACTCCCTTTGAAGCCACAGAAAAGACCATAAAACAAATTGAAAAAGGGGCTTTTGAGCTCAATCATTTTTTCAGGGACAGGGTGGTGGGTGGTGTTGACTTGATTGTTAATAATTTTTCACAGGTGGGTATTATTCCTAGAAGAGACTGGAAACCGGGCGTATATGGAGGCCATTGCGGGGAAGCCTGGATTGAGATCCAATCGGCATCAAAACGACCGGATATCTCAGCACCTGAAGTAACTGCAAAATGGCGTGAGTTAACTGGAGACATTCTGGGTTCAGAACAGCTCACTTTTTCCATTATCGGAGGCGGACCCGGTGGAAATCCAATAGAAATTCAACTCAAGGGCAAGGATCTTGAGCAGCTTGAACTTGCCGCAGATGTGTTGAAAAGCGAAATTGCAAAATACCCTGGAACCTTTGATATCACGGATACCTTCAGGCCGGGTAAAATGGAAAAACGGATTCACATCAAAAAAGGTGCTGAATCTTTAGGCATTACAATGGCTGATATTGCCACACAGATCCGGCAGGCCTATTACGGGGATGAAGCTTTAAAGATCCAGAGAGGCAAGGATGATATCAAGGTTATGGTACGATACTCTCAAAAAGAGAGGGAATCTGAATCAAGTATTGATGAGTTCAGGATAAGAACCCGGGATGGAAGAGAAATACCATTAAATCAAGTGGCTGATATTGAAATGAAGAGGGGGTATTCAACCATTCAGCGGGTTGACCGGAAAAGAATTATTACGGTGATTTCCGATATCAATGAAGATGCTGCCAATGCCAGGGAAATTGTTGATGACCTGAAAAAGAATTATCTTGATACCCTTGTTAATCGATTCCCAGGGGTGACCTATGATTTGGAAGGCCAGGCCAAAAGGACTGAAGAATCCCTTGACAGCCTTAAGTTAGGATTTTCTCTTGCAGCAATGGTTATATTTTTGCTTCTGGCCAGCCAGTTTAGATCCTATATCCAGCCTGTAATCATCATGACAGCCATTCCCTTTGGACTCATCGGTGCGATTATCGGACACTATTTCATGAACCTTGATATCACCATGATCAGTATATTTGGAATTGTTGCCTTGTCAGGAATTGTAGTAAATGATTCTTTGATTTTAATTGATTTTATCAATTCAAAGGTCAGGAAAGGTTCAAGGGTTTTTGACTCTGTCATTGAAGCCGGGCAAAACAGGTTCAGACCGGTTTTGTTGACTTCTGTGACAACTGTTGCAGGTCTTTTCCCGCTTCTTCTGGAAACCAGTTTTCAGGCACAGTTTTTAATTCCAATGGCCGTCAGTATCAGTTTTGGCCTGATTGCAGCCACTATTTTAACCCTTATTTTTGTCCCGTCTTTGTATGTGGTCATTAATGATATGGTAGGTATTTTTATTTCCCAGGATGATGAAAGCCTGTTAAATCAGTAAATCACCCGTGTGGTTTTGGCATCAAACAAATGCATTTCATTGAGGTTCATGCCCAGATTAATCTCTTCATTTGCCCTGATAATCCGTCTTCCTTCACTCCTGGATAAAACCCTGATTCCCATAATATCCACATGAAGCTGGGTTTCATTTCCCAATGGCTCAAAAACCATGACATTAGCTTTGAATATCCATTCTTCTGGAAGCTGTGTATGGGTATTTATTGGTGTGATCTCTTCTGCTCTAAGCCCGAATACAACTTTTTGATCATGAACCAACTTCGTTCCTTGCTTATCTGGAACAGGAATCCTGAGCCCGTCTTCAAACTGGACAAAGGTTTTGTTCTTTTCTATATTGATTTTACAGTCAACAAGGTTCATGGGCGGGGTGCCGATAAATCCTGCAACAAATGTATTTACAGGCGTTGAAAAAAGTTCAATGGGGGTGCCAACCTGTTCGATATATCCATCCCTGAGAACAACAATCCGATCAGCCAGGGTCATGGCTTCTACCTGGTCATGGGTAACATAAATCATAGTGGAATTTACCCTCTGATGCAGCATTTTTATTTCTGCCCTCATCTGGATACGAAGCTTGGCATCCAGGTTTGACAAGGGTTCATCAAAAAGAAAAATAGAAGGTTTCCTGACCATGGCGCGCCCCATGGCCACTCGCTGGCGCTGCCCTCCGGAAAGCTCATGGGGCCTTCTTAACAGAAGATCTTCAAGACCCAGAATAGCCGCCACTTCCTCTACCCTTTGCTTGATCTCGTCCTTGGGGGTTTTCATCAGCTTTAACCCAAAGGACATATTCTCTAACACATTCATGTGGGGATAAAGCGCATAGTTTTGAAACACCATGGCAAGGCCCCGGTCCTTTGGTGTGACATCATTGACTATTTTACCATCAATGGAAATCGTACCCTGGGTTATCACCTCTAACCCTGCGACCATTCTGAGCAGGGTTGATTTACCGCACCCTGAAGGTCCTACAAGGACAATGAATTCTTTGTCCTTTATATCAAGGTTTATTTCATGAATCACCTCGGTTTTACCATATATTTTGATAACATTGTTAAAGTTAAGCTCAGCCATTTAATATCCTGATCCCTAATATTTTATTAAAAATTTATTATTTTTTTAAGAATCATAAAACTATAAAAATTAGGATTATGCAAATCTTTTTTAAAAAATGAATTTAATCTTGACTCTTGAACAATATCCTAATAAATCTGAATAAATAAAAAAACAATGAAATATTTTGTTTGTATTTGATCTGCTCAATAAAAAGAAATTTTTTAAACAACCCAAGTGAGGAGGAAGATTAGATGAAATTAACAAGATTGTCTTTATTATTAATTATTGTCGTATGTTTTGTATTTCCAGTATCAGTTTTTGCCGAACCTACTACCATTAACTGGTGGCATGCCATGAGAAGCGCCAGGGGTAAAGTCGTTGAAAAAATGATAGGCGACTTTAATGCCTCTCAATCAGAGTACAAGGTTGTGGGAACCAACAAGGGGAACTATGATGAAACAATGAATGCGGGCGTTGCCGCTTTCAGAGCTAAAAAACAACCCCATCTCCTCCAGGTTTTTGAAGTTGGAACCCAGACCATGATGCTTTCAGGCGCAGTCTATCCGGTATTTGAATTGATGAAAGATGCCGGAATTAAAGTGGACTGGTCCAGATATCTTCAGGCTGTTCTTTCCTATTATATGAATTCCGACGGAAATCTCATGTCCATGCCCTTTAATTCTTCCACCCCAATTATGTATTACAATGTGGATATGTTTAAAAAAGCCGGTATTGCTTCTTTATCAAAAACTGAGCCCATTACCTGGGATGAACTGGGTGAAATAACTCAAAAACTCGTCAGCCAGGGAATTGCTCCGGCAGGCATGGTTACTGCATGGCAGTCCTGGACCCAGATAGAAAATTACAGCGCCATCCATAATATTGCCTTTGCCAGCAAAGCCAATGGATATGAAGGGCTTGACTGTGAGCTTCAGATCAATAATCCCCAGGTGGTCAAGCATATCGCACGGCTTAAATCATGGGCAGATGACAAAAGGTTCATGTATGGCGGCCAGAAATATGCGGGTCCTAAAGCAGAATTTATGGCTCAGAACGTAGCCTTTTATATTGATTCCATCAGCGGTATTGCAAAATTAAAAAAAGGTGTCAAGGATTTTAAATGGGATGCAGCTCCTCTTCCAGTGGAAGCAGGCACAAAAAAACTCCAGAACAGTATCATTGGCGGCGCATCTCTATGGGTACTCACTGGTCATTCAAAAAAAGAGTATAAGGGGGTTGCAGCCTTCTTGAAATTTTTGTCCAATAATGACATGCAGGAATACTGGCACAAGGAAACTGGATATTTCCCCATTACTGTTGATGCCTATGACTCTTTGAAATCCAAGGGATATTATAAAACTGATCCGCTCCAGGAAGTTGGTATCAGTCAGCTTAACCGAGCCATCCCTACTAAAATATCAAGGGGACTGCGGCTTGGCTATTTTGTTCAGATCAGAAATATTATCAATGAAGAATTAGAGCTTGTCTGGAATGGGAAAAAATCTCCCCAGGAAGCTTTGGATAATGCAGTTGCAAGAAGTAATATCCAGTTGAGAACCTTTGAAAAATCTTATAAATAAGTAGATACAAAATGAGCCAGGCAAATATCTGACACGATATAAATGGATATTTGCCCGACTCTTTTTTTGACCAGGGTCAAACCGATATAAAACCATGATAAAACGTTCATTCTTTAAATCAAAATATTTGCCCTATCTGCTGATTTTTCCCCAGATGGTTGTCACCCTGACTTTTTTCTATTGGCCGGCTATCCAGGGGCTTTTCCAGTCTTTTTTTTTAAGTGATCCCTTTGGACAAAAATCCACCTTTGTATGGTTTTATAA
>JAQICW010000373.1 GCA_027858355.1 Desulfobacula sp. | reverse complement strand
GGAGATTACTCACTGGCTGGCCCGTTTAGAAAACGAAGAGTTGACAGCAGATAGATCTGCAGAGATTCAAACATTTCTTCGATCTCCACATACTCATCCGTCTGGTGTGGTACATGCCTGGGGCCAGGGCCATTTACCAGGCAGGGGATACCCTTTAAATACCTTAAAAAAGTCCCATCAGTGGCTCCGGGAACTCCATTATAAACAGGCTCCCTGCCCGTTATATCTGTGTACGCATCTGCTGCAATCATGACAATGGGTTCGTCTTTTTCCATGCTGACCACGGGCTTATCAGCGATAAACTCAATTTGCGCATTAAAATCAGGATCATCTGCAGCCAGCCTGTTCAGGATCTCCTGCAGCTGCCTCTTGATCTGTTCATGATTCTGACTGGGAATAGTCCGGATATCCACATATGCCACGGATTCTGCCGGCATGACATTCAGCTGTGTCGGCTCGCCCGGCGGAGGCGACTGCACCACAGTAAATGTCACGGATGACCATCCTAAAAATTCGTCCTTGCCGCAACGCTCCATCTCCGCTTTTTCAAACGCCTCAAAAGCCAGAATGATCCGTGCCATGCGAATACTGGTATTAATCCCGGTGAGCGGCATAGCCCCATGGGCCATTTTTCCTTTAACTTTGACTATGGCTCGCAAAGCCCCTTTCATACTTAAGCAGAGCTGATTCTCCTCGGGTTCCGGCACCAGGCAGGCATCCACATCATCAGCGTGTCCTTTTTTGATATAATCCTGAATTCCCAGCATCAGGTCCTCTTCATCGCACACCAGACCCAGCCGCATCTTGCCTTTATATTCAACCCCGGATTTGATCATAGCCTTGATAGTCAGCAAATTGACGGCCAGCCCAGCCTTCATATCGCATGATCCCCTGCCGTAAATTTTACCGTCATCGATCTTTCCTTTAAAAGGACCATGCTGCCAGAGATCTGGATTGCCCTCGGAAACCACATCCGTGTGACCTTCAAACATTAGACAGGGTCCTGGTAGGCCTGAGTCAATAGTGACAATGATATTCTCCCTGTGTGGAACCACCTCTTCAATCAGCGGTTCCACACCCAGTTCTTTCCGAATCCAGTCAGCAATAAACCGGACAACCCCGGCTTCTGTATTCCCCGTTGTTGGACGAATCACTGAATCAATCCTGATCAAATCCTGGGTCAAACGAACCAGTTCATCCTTATTGATAAAGCTGAGCAGTCTTTTTTCCGTCTCGTTGATCATATGGCTATCCTTTCTAAATTAAAAATTACCCTAAGCCTGGGCAGTACCAATGAATATATAACAAGGGGTTACAACACAGTCAATGAAGATTATAAATGGATTTCTATCCCAAATCAAGCACCTGATTTCGGCAGACTTATGTCTACATCAAGGCCGGGAGTTGAACAGAATCGTTGATTACCTTGCTTGCTTTTTTCCTTGGCTTGACTTTCTTTGCTTTGGGCACTATTTTTATGCAAAATTTAATATGAGGCTAAAAAAAACATCTATATGAAAAAAAGAATCATTACCATTGTTGGAAAATCCAACTCTGGAAAAACCACTCTTCTGGAAAAAGTGATTGCCCTTTTGACGGACAAAGGATACAAAATAGGATCTGTAAAGCATGCCCATGACGGATTTGAAATGGATAAAGAAGGAAAAGACAGCTGGCGTCACAGGAAAGCCGGAGCCGGAGCCACCCTTGTTATCACTGAAAATAAAATTGCCATGGTTAAAGATGACACAACAAGTTATATTGAAAAAATGCAATCTTATCTGTCTGATATGGATATTATTTTAGCAGAAGGATTTAAAAAACAAGACCTTCCTAAAATCGAGGTTTTCAGGACTCAAGGTGTGCACAAAGAACCCCTTTGTATGAAAGATGAAAATTTGATCGCCTTTGTTACAGATTCAGATTATAAACCAGACGTGCCGATATTTGGGCTTGAAGATATAAATCAGATAGCAGATTTCATTGAATTTAACTTTTTGAAAAATTAGCCTGGTGAAAAGAAGATGAAACAAAATAAAAAATGGCGGGTATATGTCCTGGTCATTGTCCTATCCTTTTTTTTTATGGACTGCCTTTGCCTGGCAAATCAGGATCAAACCAGGGGTTATCATTCCATTACCCAATTTAAAAATGGAGCTGTAAACTGGACCACGGGAAATATTTCAGCCATTGGTAAAGCATCTCCCAAAGATAACAATGAAACCTCCCATGAGCTGGTTCCTGGATTGGCCAGGGCAGATGCAAATCGGCAGCTCATAGAAATTTTAAAACAAATAAAAATTAACCCGTCATTAAGCGTTGATGCCTATGCATCTAAAAATGATATCATTTTAGCGGGTATAGAAAAAACTGCAAGGGATGCCGTCATTTTAAAGCAATATTATACCTCGGCTCTTGCCGTGGAAATTATGATTGAAACCAGTATGTTTGGAGGATTTTTACAATTGGTATTGCCGGAAGAAATCCGACAGATACCTAAAATCAATCCGGAAATAAGTCAAGAAAAAAATGTTGCAATCATCGGGGAACCTCTCTACTCTGGTTTGATCATCGATGCAACGGGCTTGGAGGTGGAACCTGTGCTTAATCCTGTTATTGTCAGCGAACAGGGCCATGCTATATATTCTTCTGCTTTTATCAGCAGAGACTTTGCCGTTCAAAACGGGGTATGCAAATATATTACCAGTATGGATCAGGCTTTAAAGGACAAAAGGATCGGCAACCATCCACTGATTTTCAAGGGACTGCGTAAGGAAGGCAAACCCAATACAGCCATTGTTATCAGCATGTCGGATTACAGCCTGCTGGAAAAAACAATGGAACGCCACAGTTTTTTAAAAGAATGCCGGATTATTATTGTAAATGATTAATTAGTGCCTGACCGAAAACCCGTGTTTGGATGAAAAGTTGCCCATATGCGAGGCACAAGAATTTTTGCAACCGGAGTGTACTGTAGTACATGAGGCTTGCAAAAATTTGAAGCAACGAAGCAGATGTGTGAGTTTTCGTTCAAACACTAATTAAAGGATTTGCCATGGACACCTACATTCCCACCAGAGAAGATGCATTTGCATTATTAAGAAAATATAATCAAAAACAAGGATTAATCCGCCATGCTCTTTGTGTTGAAGCTGTCATGGGCCATTTTGCCCGCAGGTTTAATGAAGATGAAGAAAAATGGCGGGTCATAGGCTTGGTGCATGACCTTGATTATGAGAGATTTCCTGAAGAGCATTGCCATAAATGTGTTGAATTGTTCAAAGAACACCATTGGCCTGAAGATTATATTCGGGCCGTCATCAGTCATGGTTGGGGAATTTGTACGGATGTGAAACCTGAAACCAATCTTGAAAAAACACTCTATGCCATTGATGAACTCACAGGCCTTGTGGCAAGTGCAGCCATTGTCAGGCCATCAAAAAGTAT
>JAQICW010000324.1 GCA_027858355.1 Desulfobacula sp. | reverse complement strand
TATTACTCTTTTCGAAAAGCTGCTTTTCAAAAAACAGAAGCTGACGCATATTCCAGACTGAACCTTTTAACAGACCAGCTATCCACCTATCTTTCAGAACATATCAAGCCGGTTAAGACTCTTTCAGGTATTAAAGAATTAGCCACAGCGCTTAACAATACCAACCTGGAATCGATTTACAAAGCCAATCAGATTCTTGATAATTTTACAAAATCCCTTGATCTTGAAGTCAGCTATCTCATGGATAAAAATGGTATTACCTTATGCTCGAGCAATAGAAACGCCAAAGACAGTTTTGTGGGAAAAGATTTTGCTTTCAGGCCATACTATAAAAAAGCCATCAAAGGCATGCCTGCAACCTATCTTGCCCTTGGCACCACTTCCAGAAAAAGAGGCGTTTACTACTCTCACCCTGTTTATGATAAAACCCATAGCCATATCCTTGGAGTTGCTATTATTAAGGCTTCTGTGGAATTTGTTGAAACAAAGCTGTTTCCAAAATCTGATGATACGCTCCTTTTCGTTGATCCTGATGGTGTTATTTTTATCTCCAACAAAGACAGCTTGAAATTTAATTTCCTATGGAAACCAGATGAAAAAAAAATCCACACCATAGAAATTTCCAGACAATTAGGTAATGGTCCCTGGGCCTGGACCGGATTTTCAAAGAATCAAACCCGTTATGTAACAGATAAAAACAATGCCCAATACCTTTTTTCAAGCCTGGCTGTGACAAATTATCCTGACTGGAAAATCATTAGCTTAAGAAACTACAAAGAAATTACAAAGCAGGTATCCAAGCCCTTTATCAGGGTTATCGGCCCTGCTATCATATCCGTATTAATCCTGACCGGTATTCTGGTGTTGATTCTTTATTTGCTGGGGATCCAGGAAATTACAAAACGTAAAAAAGCAGAAAAAAAACTTAAGCTCAGTGAAGAAAGGTACAGACATATCTACCACAAAACTCCGGTCATGCTTCATTCAATTGATATTAAAGGACGGATTATCAGGGTTTCTGATCACTGGGTAGAAGTGATGGGACAAAAAAGGGAAGATGTCATTGGTAAACAGCTCATCAGCTTTTTTACACCTGAATCAGAAAAATATGCAATCAATGTTATTTTCCCTATATTTTTAAGCACTGGATTCTGCAAAGATATTCCCTATACCTATGTTAAAAAGAATGGCGAAAAAATGGATATCCTGCTCTCATGCTATGGTGTCAGGGATGAGAACGGCAATGTTGTTCGATCCCTGGCCGTGAGTGTGGATGTAACAGAAAAAAATCGTGCTCAAAAAGATCTTCAAATCGCCACAGAAAAGCTATCGCAATATTCTCAGAATCTTGAACAGCAGGTCAAAAAGAGGACTGTCCAGCTTGAAAAAGCCCCGGATAATTTAAAAAGCCTGTCCAAAAACATCATTGCTTCCCAGGAAAGGGAAAAAGCTTTGGTTGCAGGGGAACTCCATGATCACCTGGGACAGGTGTTGACAGCCCTGCGTATCGATGCGGTATGGGTTGAAAAATTTTTAAAGCGCTTTGATGAAAATGCCGGAAACAGGGCCGGGAAAATGTGTTCTTTAATCGATGATACCATTAATGATGTAAGAGACATGGCCTACCGCTTAAGGCCAAGGGTGCTGGATGACCTTGGACTTGTCGATGCATTGGAATCTTTGCTATCTGATTTTGAAAAACGTTCTAATGTTTCATGTGTGTTCAAGCACGATGAGATTCCTAAAATCAACAACACGCTTTCTACTGCATTATATAGAATCGGTCAGGAAGCTGTGACCAACTCCCTTCGCCACTCAAATGCCACCACCATTATAGTTGAATTAAAAACAAAAGATGAGGATATCATTCTATTCATACAGGACAACGGGTGCGGATTTGATGTTGTCAATAACAACGGCGTTAATGGATTCGGCCTTGAGGGAATGAGAGAGCGGGCCAATCTTGTGGGTGGAAAACTTGATATCTCTTCCCGATTGTCCCAGGGAACAAGTATTTGCTGTAAAGTAAAAGTAAAAGGATAATGCATGATTAAGGTACTTCTTGCCGATGACCACTATATTGTCCGGGAAGGCTTAAGAAAAGTTCTGGAAGACAGTAATGAGATTGAGGTGATTGCTGAAGCAGCAGATGGTGAAACTGCTTTGGATGAGGCTATAAATAAAAAACCTGATGTTGCAGTGATTGATATTTCCATGCCAGGCATGGATGGACTTGAAGTGGTGGCCCGGTTAACCAGTTATTGTTCGGATGTGCCAGTCCTTATTTTGACCATGCATGATGAAGAGCAATATGTTATCAGGGCAATAGAAGCAGGCGCCATGGGATATGTCACAAAGCAGTCTGCTCCTGAACAGCTTGTGGCAGCTGTAAAAAAAATCCATGCCGGAGGACGGTATTTGACTGAAAAGGCAAGTGAGGCCTTGGCCCTTAGAGTGATCCGGGGAAATAAAAGTGGGGGCCTTACAGAATCCCTGTCCATGAGAGAACTTCAAGTCTTGCGAAAGCTTGCCATGGGCTCAACAAACAGGGAAATCGCAATCTCCTATAATATCAGTATCAAAACCGTTGATACCTATCGATCCAGAATATTAAAAAAACTGAGTTTAAGAAACAATGCCGAATTGTCCCGGTATGCCATTCAAAACAAACTGGTGGAATTTTAAGTCAATTATTCAGCCGGTCAAAATTTGAAAATATTTTATTTAAAGTGGCTTTGCACTGGGCCATTTCTTTTGAAGAAATTTCCTGCTCTGCCTCTTCTAACAATTCTTCCACAACAGCAATCAAATCTGCTTTAAAAGCTTTTGCTTTATTGGTAAGATAGACAAGTTTGCTTCGCTTATCATTTCTGTCCGGGATTCTTAACACAATGTTCTTTTTTTCCAGGACATTCAAAAGCCTTGTAATGGCAGCCTTGTCTTTGACTGCTATATTGGAAAGCTCCTGCTGGGTCTGCCCGTCTTTGCGATACAGATGAACAAGGATGCTCCACTGCTCATAGCTCACGTCAAACCCGGCATCTGAAAATTTTTTAGTCAACCTTTTAATAATTGATCTGGATGTTCGGCCCACTAAATATGCAATAGATGTGTCAATAACTTTCTCAAATGTTTCCATATAATTATGTCTTATTTTCAGGTTAAAATTATTATCAAATCAATACGTCTTTATCATCACAAATAAAATTTATTTCGGCTTGTTAAGTTACGTCTATCTAATATTGTACAAAATCGTTGATGATGCAACTAATTTTTTCAATAAAAAATTTATTATTCATGAAAATAAAAAAATCACCCCTGACAAAGACAAAATGTCAGGGGTGATTCAATTTTTTAAAAAAAGTCTTTTATGCTGAAGTTTTCTTAAAAAACCCTTTTATGGGGCTAATCCAGATACCGCTGAGTAACCATGAATAAAGCCAGGTGCCGAACAAAATTAAAACAAAGGCTTTAATAATGTCGGTTGAGCTGCCATCAAGAGAAAATCCAGGTACATAACCAAAAAGAATGGGACCCAGGTATAAAAATTTTGCAAACTTGAATGATGTAAAAGCTGTTTTCCACATATTGGCTTTTGCAATGGTTGCACCGGCAAAAGCGGCAATGCAAACCGGGGGTGTTATATTGGAATCCTGTGACAGCCAGTAAACAATCATATGGGCTGCAAGTTCATTTATACCCAGATGGGTGAGAGCTGGAACAGCAACGACTGCAGTAATAAGATAAGCTGCCGTCACCGGCACTCCCATCCCCAGCACCAGTGATGCCAAGGCTATCAGGAAAATGGTCAGCAATAAAGAACCGCCGGCCAGCTCTATCATGATATCGGCAAAGGTCAGCACCAGACCGGAAAATGTCAAAACGCCGATGATAATACCGATAATACCCACGGTTGCACCAATCTTGAGACTGTTGATAGTCCCTTCTCTTGAAGCTATAACAAATCTTTTAGGACCTATTCTTGTCTCTTTTCTGGCATAACTGATAGCAATACAGGACACAAGCCCTATCATGGCTGAGTACCCGGGCGAAAACCCATAGAGCATAAAAATGGTAATGACAACCAAGGGAATCATATAGAACCATTCTTTTTTAAAAATTTCCATGGCTGAAACTTCTGATTTTTCGCCCACAATATTATGCATCTTGGCATAATAATGGACCATACAGAAAACACTGAAAAAATACATCAAGGCGGGAAAGATGGCCACCAGCATGATTTTAGAATAGGATACGCCTGTGAGCTCTGCCATGATAAATCCGCCGGCACCCATAATCGGGGGCAAGAACATTCCGCCAATGGAAGCCGCAGGTTCTATACCTCCTGCGATATGGGGTTTAAATCCTGCTTTTTTCATCATGGGAATGGTAAACATGCCTGTGGAAACCGTGTTGGCAATGGCTGATCCTGAAATGGAACCAAAAAGCCCTGAGGCAATAACCGAAACCTTGGCAGGCCCGCCGATTGTATGACCAACCGCAGCAAGGGGCCAGTCAATAAAAAATTTCTGGGCGCCGCATTTTTCTAAAAAAGCACCAAAAAGGACAAATAAAATCACATAGGTGGCCAGAACATTGGCCATAATTCCAAACACACCATCACTTTTATAAAATATACTGATACACAATTCAGTAAAAGGAGCGCCTGCATGGGAAACCAGATCCGGTGCCAGATAGCCGTAAACACCATAGGTCAGCATGATGATGCCCAGAAAAACAAACACTTTACCCACCACCCGTCTGGCCAGTTCAATACCAATTAATACGCCAATGACGGCAAATACCATATCGGTTTGTGTTTCTGCACCGGTACGGTAATTAATGGTTTCAAACATCAACATCCAGTATCCGATGGAGACAAGGGAAAGAAGAATGAGGATATAATCCACAACCCTCATAATTTTTGTTTTTGATTTGTATAACAAGAAGACAAGAAGATAGGTTATAATGATGTAAACGCCCCTGTGATACTGGGTTGCCATGGGATGGATCAACGCTGCATAGGAGTAAAAAACGACCAGGATCACTGAGCATGCATCAAATACGATTTGCTCAAATCTATTTAACTTTTCGTACACGGCTTGGCCTTCCTGTTGTTTGAAGTCACTGGGAACAGATTTCAAATCTGTTCCCAGTGATTCAGTTACCGGTTAAAGGATACGAATTTTCTTTATTTAAAACCTCGCATCTTTAATTAAGATATACCCATTAAACTAACTTATGTCTATTTTAAAATACCTTTTTCTTTCCACATTTTTTGAGCAACTGGATGGAAAGGAGTTACAACGCCGTCAGCGCCTGTTGCAAGGGCCATCTTCTTAAATGTTTTTTTCGCAGCATGCATATGGGCCAGTCCCTCATCCGTATAAATAAGGGAAAGTATTTCATAAACAGCATCTGCAGAAACTTTTGAATTGGCTACCCAGAGGGCTGAATCCTGAAAGGAAGGAGATTCATAATCTACACCCTTATAGGTCCCTGCAGGAACAGACAATTTTCCAAAGTACGGATATTTCTTATAAAATCCGCTTGCTTGAGCATCTGCATCAAGGTTTACAAGGGCAATGTCATTTGTCTGTGCCGCCATGATGACAGCACCGCTCGGAAAAGCTGTAAACAGCCAGAAAGCATCCAGCTGATGGTTACCAAAAGCCTGGGCTGCATCATTGTAGCCCATTGCATTTCTTTCAATTTTATCCCAGACACCCATGTGCGTGAAAAAAAGCTCACAGTTTGCAAATGCACCAGAACCGGCATTACCAACACCCACTTTTTTGCCGATAAGATCTTTTACGCTTTTAATTCCAGAACCCGCACGGGTGATCAATTGGCCTGGTGCACCATATAGCCATGCAACAGCCATGACATTTTCATACTTTTTGGTATCATTTTTCATCATGCCGTTTCGACCCAGATAAACATGACCGGAATAAACAACACTAAACTGTTGTTTGCCGGCATCGGTTTTTCTCATGTTTTCCACGGAACCTGCAGAAGACTGTGCCTGCACTTTAAACGTGGCAGACGCTTTTACAGGTTTATACACCTGGACTGCGTTAGCAACCACCTGAAATGTTCCACCTGCAGGACCACCACCAAATACGAATCTTTCTTTTGCAAAGGCTGTCTGGCAAAATGCCATGCTGAGTACTGCGATAAAACCAATGATTAATAAATGTTTACTTTTCATACGATCCTCCTGTGTTTGTTGTTAAAACATAAAAATCCATTATTACCATTTGACATTTGACAGACTACTAAATATGAGGTCAATGAATCAATTAGAGGATTTCTGATTCTGGTGTAGGTAAATTTCTTACAAACACCATATATTTGAGCTGCTTGCTCCGTCAATATCCATTTCACAGAACTCTAACAAAAACATGACTTTCCTGATGAAAATAAGGTGTTTGACAAAATTTCTGAGCGCTGATCTTAAGAAAAAATGGTGTTTTTTTGGAGGCCCGAGACAGGTGGGAAAAACAATGGCCATGTGATTCCAGCCTCAAAATTCCTGATGGCACTCATATAGGAACAATCTGATCCACTGAAGAGAGGATATGGGAAAATCTCTGACCATTTTTAGACTTTTCTTTATAAAATTTCAGGCATTTTTGAACTATGCGCATTACTTCGTCCCTGGTATGGACTCCTGGAATTTCCATGGCAAGCCTGGGATGACGTCCCAATTTCCGCCAAGCATCACACGAAAGCCTTTTTCTTTTTCCTCAATAGTTCCGGTGGGACAGGCCTGTATACACTTTGCGCAATAAAGGCATTGATGACTATCAATTAAAGGTTTAACCTTTTCTTCATCTATACTTATTGCGTTTTCATCACAAACATCCACACAGGCACGGCAAAGGGTGCAGGCTTCATCAAAAATCCCGGGAAGAACTGCTCCAATTATACCGATATCCACGATCTGGGGCCTTGAGCAGGCATTGGGGCAATCGGAAAGTGCAACCCTGAACTCGTGATGGAACTTTAGGTCCCCTTTTACTATCTGTTTTAAAAAGGAAAGGATATCCTCTTTTTCAATAATTGCTTCAATATCCTTTGCAAGCTGGGTGCATGAATTTGCAGTATTCGGGCATCCGGCACCTCCAAAGCATGTGGTAACCTCATATCCTTTGATCTCTTTTTCCATCCCGCCTTTGGAAAGAAAACTTTGTTTCAATTCATTCACATCTGACAATTCAACAGATGTCTTTCCCTTTTGCTCAGCAAAATCTTCAACTTTTCTTTTAACTTTTTTCCTTACAAAAAAAGGAGTTTTTTTTAGGGCCCTGTCTGCATCTTCAGACCATTTCATGAAAGAATTTCTCCACGGGGACTGATCACAACTTCTTTAAGCGGGATATCAACATCTGCTTTTTCAAGGGCCTTTTTAATAATTATCGGCATGGCAGAACAGCAAGGCACTTCCATGACAACAGATATGATACTTTTGATCCCTGACACTTTAAATACCTGGGAAAGTTTTTCAACATATTCTTCAGCATTATCAAATTTGGGGCATCCTATCATCACAGCATTTCCTTTTAAGAAATCTGCGTGAAAGGAGGGATAGGCCACAGGCACACAATCGGCTGCAATCACCAGATCTGCGCCTTTGAGAAAAGGCGCGCCCGCCGGAACCAGTTTGATCTGAACAGGCCAGTGGCCGAGACATGATGTGCCGCCGGATGTCTGCCCGGATGCCTGTATGATTGGTTTATTGGCACAATCACAAGATCCTTCACTTGCTGTTGGAAATGTACTGATTGTCGTAGAAGGACATCCACAGGCAATGGATTCTGTCACTTTTTTTTCTGTTTTCTGCTGTTTTAACAATTCTTCAACAGCTTCTTCATCAAAATCATCTGCCTCTCTTTCTATAATTTTTAAAGCATCCTGGGGGCAGTCGCCAATACAGGCTCCTAAACCATCACAATACTTAACTGCAAACACTTTTGCCTTGCCATCTATAATTTGAAACGCACCTTCTGCACATGCAAGCACGCAGTTTCCGCAGCCATCACACAATTCTTCATCTATTTTGATTATTTTTCTCATCACTTTCATAATAGTCCCCCTCATTCTATATTGATTTGAATTATAAGCATTCTTTTGGTTTGCTTATGATTCAACATTATTTCCTAATTAGCTTCTATCAGCACCTGTTTTGCCAACTCGTTCCCGGATTTTGTTAAAAAAAGCCTGTCAAGTTTAGTGCTAAATTCTTCATCATCAATACCATTTTTCCTTTCACAGGCTGCCATATGGGTGAGCATGTCAGCATCGTGCAAAACCTTACGGTTCAAACTGTCATCTTCTGCCGGACGATTATGGTGTCCCACGATATCAATGACTTCATTGATCAATTCTTCTTTTGCTCCCAGTTTTTCCATGAGTTCTCTGGCCACTTCAGGGCTCTCTTGTTCCATATATTCAAGCTCAATGGAACCATATTTTTCAAGGGCATTTTTTACACCAATATCATATAGATATGCCGCACAAAGAACCACGGCAAGATTTGCTTTTTCTTTTTTCCCGATTTTTTCTGCAAAATTTGCAACCTTTGCAGCATGCCCGATGCGTTTAAAATCTGTTCCAAGATATCTTTTCATTTCCACGGCCACCCGATCCTTTAAGAGATCGTCTCTTTTGGCAATAAACTCTTCAGGCAGGGCGCCAAGACATTGCTCGGCAAACTTACAATAGGAAGCGCAGCCAAAATCCATCTTGGGATTAACAATTTTTTTCTTGCAGTTTGCACATCTTCGAGTGGCATCATCCTTGAAGAACTCCATGGGATGACCACATTCCGGGCATTTAGTTTCAAAGATGGCATCTTTATTCCAGTATTGGGTATCTTGTCCCGGGCATTTCATTTTAAACCTCCTTGCAAACTTTTTTCAATTAAAGCAGGTGCATGATAACTTCATGCACCTGCTTTAAATTTTCTTATTTCCCCTGCATAATGGCTTCTACATCAGCATCAGGTTCTGTAATAAGCTTAATATCAAAATTTTCAACAAGTACGTTCAAAACAGTTGGTGAAACAAAGGCCGGCAGTGTTGGCCCAAGACGGATACCTTTTACACCCAGGTGTAAAAGAGCCAGAAGAACGGCTACAGCCTTTTGCTCATACCATCCAATATCAAAGGAAATGGGAAGATCATTGATATCTTCAAGTTCAAAAACCTCTTTGAGCTTAAGGGCGATCACAGCCAGAGAATAGCAGTCGTTGCACTGCCCTGCATCAAGCACTCTTGGAATACCGCCGATATCGCCCAAGTCCAGTTTATTGTACCTGTATTTTGCACATCCTGCAGTCAGAATTACTGCATCTTTTGGTAGTTTTTCAGCAACTTCAGTAAAATAATTTCTTCCTTTTTGACGGCCGTCACAGCCGGCCATGACAACAAAACGTTTGATCGCACCTGATTTTACAGCATCAACTACTTTGTCAGCCAGGGCTAATACCTGGTTGCGGGCAAACCCACCGACAATTTTGCCGGTTTCAAGCTCTACTGGTGCATCGCAGGTTTTGGCAAAAGCAACAATCCCTGAAAAATCCTTGGATCCACCGCTCACTCTGTCAGCAATATGCTGTGTACCAGGATAGGAAACCACACCAGTGGTAAAGACCCTGTCTTTGTAAGTATTTTTACTTTTCATGGGAACGATGCAGTTGGTGGTCATGAGAATCGGGCCGTTAAAGGACTCAAAATCTGCATTTTGGTGCCACCAGGAACTTCCGTAATTGCCTTTAAGATGGGCAAACTTTTTAAAAGCAGGATAATAATTGGCAGGAAGCATTTCACCATGGGTGTATACATCCACTCCCGTCCCTTCAGTCTGTTTTAAAAGCTCTTCCATATCTTTAAGATCATGACCTGAGATCAGTATTCCAGGGTTTGATCCAACGCCAAGATTGACTTCAGTCAGTTCCGGGTGACCATAGGCAGTTGTGTTGGCTTCATCAAGGGCTGCCATGGTTGTTACTGCCACCTCACCTGCCTTAAGGACCATGCCTACCATTTCATCTACAGAAAGATCCTGTGTAGTGGATGCAAGGGCTTTAAACAGGAAATCATAAATTTCATCTTTTTCAACCCCCAGGACTGATGCATGGTCTGCATAAGCTGCAATCCCTTTTAAGCCTATTATAAGAAGTTCACGAAGGGATCTTACATCCTCATTTTCCGTTGCAAGAACTCCCACTGTTTCAGCCTTGGCGTTAAAGGAAGTCACATCATCTGAATACCATGTGGCGCTTTCGTGAAGGTTGGTTCCCAATTTATCTTTCACGCTTTCAAATAATTCTTTTTTGACTTTCTGGGCCTGCTGAATCCAATCTCTTAAGTTTTCTTCATTATAATTGGTATTTGTTATGGTGGTAAAAAGGGCCTGGGCAACAAACAGGCCTATCTCTCTGGGGGTTGCTGCTCCCTGGGCCTGGGCAGCACTTGCAATAACACTTATACCTTTGAGATTATAGATCAACAAATCCTGAAGATTAGCTGTATCATTTTCTTTTCCACAAACACCTTTAATGGTGCATCCCTGGTTTTTTGCTGTTTCCTGACATTGAAAACAAAACATGTTAGTTTCTCCTTATATTATGGTTGACGAACAATTGATCATTACATCCAGGTGTGAACTAATTATAAAAAAGAATATAAATCCTTGATCTGGATCAAGTAATCTTACTTTTTTTGATTTTTTTAGAGTTTGAAGTTTTTTAATTTTTTTCTAACATTAACTGGAGAATTGTATAATATTAAAAACTTAAAAACAATCCCTCTTTTTTCAGGCCTGTCCGATGAGCACCTGGAAAAAATATCATCCATTGCCTCAACTTTCAAATTTGACAAAGGCGAGGTGATCTTCCATGAAGGAGATAAGGGAGACGGGTTTTATATGGTTGAAAAAGGAAAGATTAAAGTTTTCAAACTTTCCTTTGAGGGTAAAGAGCAAATCCTTCATATTTATGGTCCTGGCAACACCTTTGGCGAGGTTCCGGTTTTTGAAGGAAAAAATTTTCCAGCCTCTTCCATGGCCCTTGAAAAATCTGTCATTCTTTTCCTTCCCAGGGATAAATTTGTAGATTTGATCACTGCAACACCAGGGCTGGGGATGATACTGCTGGCAGATTTGTCCAAGCGGCTTAGGGACTTTACCATGCAGATTGAAAACTTGAGTTTAAAAGAGGTTCCCGCAAGGCTTGCAGCTTATATTCTCACACTTTCCAAAGAACAGAAAAACGAAAACCAGGTGGTCCTTCCCATCTCAAAAGCTCAATTGTCCAACCTGATCGGCACCACGCCTGAAACCGTTTCCAGAATATTAAAAAAAATGATGGACTCTTCTTATATTGAAGTACAGACTAAAACCATTTTAATTAAAGACCTTGAAGGGCTTCTTGAGCTGTCAGAATCAGGCAGTCTTTCTTAAGTTAAAAAAGCTACAACTATATGACAAAAAAGGCGAAATATACCATTTGGGGAAAAGATCTCGATCCTGCCGCAATATCGCAAATGGACGATGCTGTAAGCCTTCCCATTGCGGTCAAAGGCGCATTAATGCCGGATGCCCATAAGGGGTACGGGCTTCCTATCGGCGGTGTCCTGGCAGTTAAGGATGCTGTCATCCCCTATGCCGTGGGAGTTGACATTGCCTGCCGCATGAAATTATCTGTGCTTCCCATCCCTTTCAGGGAATATGAAACCCATAAACAAATCTTTAGACAGGCCCTTGAAACCCAGACAAAATTTGGCGTGGGAGAAGAATTTAAACGTCCCAGGCAGCATCCTGTCATGGATGAAGACTGGGCATTCAGCCATGTGGTTAAATCATTAAAAGACAAGGCCCATAAACAATTGGGAACCAGTGGGTCAGGAAATCATTTTGCAGAGTTTGGCAAATTGACCTTACCCCGGGATGATATCGGGCTAAAATCTGGAGAATATATCGCATTTTTAACCCACTCAGGCAGCAGAGGTGCGGGTGCCAAAATAGCAGACCATTACTCAAGTCTTGCAAAAAGGCTTCATCCTGAACTTGGTAAACCATTGA
The DNA here is from genome assembly GCA_027858355.1 of Desulfobacula sp. Next base: position 955 of record JAQICW010000324.1, on the reverse strand, counting down.
ATAACCTGGCCTGGCTGGACATACAAAAGCAGGAAGGCATTGAATATTTCAAGGCCATGGAACTCATGGGGAGATATGCATCTGCCAACCATGAAATTATCCACGATGCTGTACTGGGCTTTATCAGCGAAAAAGCGCTTGCCACAATAGAAAACCTTCATAATTTTGCCTGGAAAGAAAAAATCGGATTGCAGTCGGTGATTGTTCACCGCAAAGGGGCAACTCCTGCGGACATTGATATCCTGGGCATTATCCCTGGATCGATGGCTGATCCAGGATTCATTGTCCGGGGACTTGGAAATGAGGAATCCTTACGTTCTGCAGCCCACGGGGCCGGGCGGAAAATGAGCCGGAATGCTGCCATGAAACTATTCAGCTTTAAAGATTTACAGAATATTTTACAAAAAAAGCAGATAACCTTAATTTCTGCTGGACTTGATGAGATACCCATGGCATATAAAAACATTGAAGATGTCATGGATCAACAAAAGGATCTTGTTGAAATTGTGGCAACTTTTGAACCTAAGATGGTAAAAATGGCTCCACCCGGCAGAAAAACACGACAAAAAAAAAGAAAATGAGTATTTTTTATTAACCCTTGCCAAGGAGGAAAAAATGGGAAAATTTTTAAGGATAAACACCAAAGAAAAAACCTTTGGGTTTGAAGAAGTTTCAGAAGCTTATGCAGGTTTAGGAGGTCGGGCGCTCACATCCAAAATGATTCTTGATGAAGTGCCGGCGACCTGTCGTCCGCTTGGAAAATTTAACAAATTGATCTTTTCTCCGGGACTGCTTACAGGGTCCCCTGCAGCCAATTCAGGCAGACTGTCAGCAGGTGCAAAATCACCGCTCACCGGAGGTATCAAAGAGAGTAATGCCGGCGGATATGCTTCCCAGAAGCTTGCAAAATTAGGCATTGCAGGCCTGATTCTTGAAGATAAGCCGGAAGGGAATG
>JAQICW010000288.1 GCA_027858355.1 Desulfobacula sp. | reverse complement strand
CTTTGGTTGGGAAGTGAACTTAGCTCTGATCAAACTTGCAAGGGATGGCATTTCAAATTTTTTACTTATTCGGTCAAAAATATATTTAAATGGATTGACCGATAGTTTCTTGGAAGTTTCAACAGTTGTCATCATTGTATCTTTAGCATCCGTTCCCTCCTTAGTTATTGTGTGGAGACTAACATCTGCACTTCGTTTCTGAGTCCTTGCAGCGTTTTCCGATAGATTATTATGCAAAGGCAGCTCAGGATGCTTTAAGACAAGTAGTAACTCCCTTTTTTTGGCCTTAGTTTTCGAAATCCTTTTATTCAATTCGTCGTACTCTGTCTTTGTTGAAAACAATATATCATATTCATCAGAAATAGAACTGGCAAACTCAGGAGAGGGATTCTTCTTATACTCATGAAGAGTATGATAAAATTTCCAGTAACTATCCAAAAATGTTGTCAACTCTTCTTGATGATTCGGAACAATAGGGATTAGACGCTTATAATGTCGACCATCGTGAACCCAGCAGAGACTCAACTCCTTGGTAATGAGTTTAAATTGAGGCGCATCATCACCTAATAATACATATACAATCGGGCGGCCGACTTCCTGATGGTAATATGCAATCGCAGCTGCTTCCATTATTCTTATTCGAAGAATTTTGCCTTTTTTAGGATTCGGAAATAAATTATTTAATATTTTATCCATCTCTTGTTCATTAAAGACTGTATCCTTTGCAACTTTATCCAATATGGCTGTTAATTTCCTGGAAACTTTGAGCTTCTCAAGTAAAGAAAAGGTTTCATTATTGAATAGAAAACTTCTATATTCAAAATTTCGTAGAATATCAAGAATTGTCAATCTGTCTTTACGTTCTGTTGTAAAAAATATTGTAGCGAGTGGATTACACACTATTTGAGTATACTGATTTTGGCCATTTACTCGACACCCAGTATCGTCGATTTGTTGGTAACTGCTGGTTTCAAGACTTGCCTGATAAATTTCTGACTTTTCCTTATGAAAAATACCGATATGTTTAGTCAGTCGATTTGAAATATAAGTGCCGGAAATTAAGATATCACAGTTACGTAAAAACTCATTGATCTTGGGAATCGACATATTATTAACATACTTCATTGATAGTATATGTGATTTTATATTGGGGCCGTAGCCCCCTTCATAGCCTATCGGAATCTCACCCAGCCAGGTTTTATTCATAGATGCTGAATAATATACCTCTCGAATAAATCTGATATTATCCGTTTTTATAATTAAATCCTGAACAACTTTAACGCTGGAGCCTTTATTCACTACATCTTCAGGCAGTTGATCAGGATCAACAAAACAGATTTCTTCTCTATCAATATGTATTGCAGGAATTTTTGGATTGCGTTTTCTTTTTTTATATTTGGCATACTTCACTAATATTTGAATATATTGATTTGTCAAATCACTCCCAATGACGGACGTTACTGCATTTGCAAACTCATCTTTATTTGCGTATTTTTGCCCATTCAAGCCTTTTAATTTTTCAAGCACTTCCCCAGGGATTCGATTCTCCTTGAGTTTCTCCAAAGAAGATTTACCTAATTTAAAAGCTTCCTGTTTGCTTTCATCATCTGATGTTTCCGCAGCTTTTCGTTCGTCTTCTGATGAAATATTACCATCTTTTTCTCTACGACCTGGCTTAATGACAGGTTTGCCTTGCTCTCCTTTCAGGTTATTGATTTCATCTTTGAGTGTTTGATTCTCCTTTTTCAATTTTATATTATCCGAAAATATATCTTCGGTAAGATTATACAAAACAAATAAAATTTCTTTCGGTTTTTCATCTCCAGTTTTTTTTATTTTGTTTTGAATATCTTCCAAAACTTCGATTATATCTTTTTGTGTCATAGGAAAACTCGTATCCTTTCTTTGAATAAAGGGCCGAAATCCTCCTTTGTATGAAGCTCATGTTTCCCTTAAAAGATTCAATAGTTGTCAGCCGCTTCCCCGTGTACATAGCTTTCCCATGCTCAGAGTACTATCAGCTGATCCGACTCCCGCTGTCTCATCAAGTCATCCTAACTTTCAGGGCTTGTTTGACTCTACAGAATCCGTTCTGAAGTCAGCGGGTCTCCCGCGTTCACACAGAGTCCTTTGGTAACATGCTGCAGGTGAAAACCCCGGAAGTGCCATACCACCCTCACCAATTCGGATAGTCTGATTCCGCCTTCCCCATCGGACAATTGGGTCGGCCACTCCAAATATTATGCGATTTCGGGGCTACATGTCCTTTCACTTTGGTTACGGCCTGTTACCTCCCTGTCTACGCTTTACGATGCTTGTTCCCGTTTATCTCGTCAATCAACTCCTTTGAGATTCAACAGTCCGCCCACCGCACAAGACTCGGTTCCTGGCTGTTGGTTATTCTTTACTAGTATGGCTTTTGCATTCCATATTACTCTGTGCGCCTCGCGGCGCACCACCCGTCAGCATTTTCTTTGTTTGAATTTATAAAGACAATAATCAAGGTTTGACTCTCGATACTCGACAATTTTTAAGTAGCAATTGAAGAGGGGATGGTGTGATTTCAACTAATATTATATCAATCTCCAATCAGATTGTCAACATTCTAACTATTTGATTTTATTGAATAAATACTTTGACAATATGTCTTCGATCTGCTATTTTTCCTCTCAAGAGTCAATTCCGATTTTATCATATTTTTTTTATTTCAGGAGAAGATTATTGACAACCTTTCCGGATAATCATTCAGAAACCAGACTGATTAAAGCAGCAGAACAGATAAGTAAGATGCCGGCGGCTGCTGCAGAAAAAGCCATGGAAGATATTGCCCATAAAAATGGTGATGATTTCCTTCAAACAATTCTGGCTCATATCTCCCCTCTGAAAATTGCCGACATGTTAAAAAGAAATGATTTTAGCAACCCGTCTATTCTCACCTGGATAATGACACCCCGGATCATTTCACAAGTCATCAAAAAGCTGCCTTTGTTCTGGATGGGTGTGCTTGATTCAGAAAAATCGTCTGTTTTTTGTCAAATCCAAAAAGATGCTTTGGATTTGACGGTATCTATTCTCATACATATCAACCATAGAGATAAACAACATCAAATACTCAAATATCTAAGCCACGAAAGCCAAACCTTATTTTTTCTGACCATTCCTTTTATTGGGTGGGACATTAAAAAAGAGCAAACCCTATTAATTGAAGATCCTGATGTGGACCCCGGAACAGCCGATCATCTGTTTGAAGTGATTCGATGGGCATCACCTGCAACCGCAAATCAAATAATGGATTATATCTCTTTCCAAAGCCCTTCTTTATGTTACCATATCATAGATATCTGGATGGATACGTTCAATGATTTTGAAAAAGATCATAACCTGGCCTTAATTGAATCTGCCATGTTTATCTCTCCCAATCTATCCTGAAAAGGAAGACATATGAATTTTGAAATAATTAAAAACCATTCTAAATTATTCCTGTTCCAGGTAATTGAGCATGGCATGAAACAGAACCTCATTGATGAACATTTTTTAATAGCAATGATAAAGCAGGCTGTACAGATGTCCTTTGTCTTTGCCAGAAAATACTATACCATCGTCTATGATGCACACCTTAACCAAGCCTCGGATTGTGTGCTTGGAATCATGAACCTTGGACTTATTGAATCCTCAGATAACAATAGAGACAAAGCCCTTAAACTTCTCATCCAAAAAGGATACTTTGGTGCATTCCGGAAAGGCTGGCAACAGGTTGCAAAACTTGCAGTCTATGCACGAACAGCAGAACATGAAAACAAAACCGCTTTTGAATGGGAAAAGGACTTTTCAGAAATTTTCAGCGCTAAATCGGGCAAATACTGGAATGGACATAACGAATACCTTGCCCATATGTTGTTTTATTCCAGGAAAGGTAAAAGTAAAAATGAATTCCATTAACTATTTTGACATATTGGGTATTGAACCGGATTCAACCCCTGCCCAAATAAAAAAAGCTTTTAGGAAACTTTCTTTAAAATACCATCCTGATCATAACTTGAATCGATCTGCCGGAAAACAGTTCAACCGAATTCTCCAAGCCTATAATATTCTGGTCGATCCGGTAAAAAGAGAAGAGTATCTTCAAGGAAAACACTGTGCCGTGAATGATAATCCGTGGCTCTTTCTGGAAAACTACTGGAATTTAATCCATGAAAAATCCGTTGAAAACGAATGATTATTTTTTCTTGATACACTTTAACATGAACATCTGCGGCTTGTCCGTCAGCATGCTCGTTGTTGGAAATTTTTCTGAAAATTAGCTTAATTCCAAATTGGCTTCTTTCATGAGTTGCGCAATTAGCATTTTCTGCGGGCACTTTTTTTCAGCAATCGAATAATCGCTACTATTTATCTTACTCCTAATCCCAATTGGTATCCGAGCAAACATTTTTGCGACCTTGTCCCTTCCACCATATCCCCTCGAATACATAAGCATTTCCATGATGTTGAATATAGGAATTTTATCCGCATTTGCTGTTTCACATATACCACAACGTCTACAGTAGAAGTTTCCAGTGCTGTCTGCATAAATTGCCAATAATTTTTTAATTTCAGAATTGAAAGGGCGCTCGTCCATCGCTGCTGAAACATTTGATTGTAATATCGATGTGTTAGGCATGAGAGAGCATATTGATGCCAAATTGGGGTTCTGCCAAATTGCCTTCAACTTTGCTTGTTCAAAGGACATATCGTGGCCAGCTAACAGAGAATTTAAATTCTCCTTATTAAGCGGAAACTTCTGCAGTTCAGTTTCCTGCTGAACACTAAGCCCCATTGATTTAACAGTAAATATCCCAATGCCTTTTTCATGACATTTCTGTAAAGCATCCTCCATGCTTTTAACGCTTTGTAGTCTATAATTATAGACAGTTTGAATCCCATCTATCCAGCCAAGTTCAGCACCGCCGCTGAGACATTCATCCATATTTTTATGGGTACAGAATCCAAAAAATCGGATTTTCTTTTGTCTTTTAACCTTCTCAACCCATTTTCTTACATCATCAGTGAGCACCGTTATGTTATCTACCGCATGTATAGCTAAAAAGTCTATAATGGAAGTCCCATTTTCATCGAGCATTTTTTCCAGATGTTCCTGCATGACACTTGGATTTGTTGAATATACTTTCCCCGACAAAAAGACTTTCTCTCGTATCCCAGGATGTTTTTTAAAGTATTCACTATATACTTTTCCCGTAAATGAAACAATCTCCCAGCAATCCACACCATACTTCAGGGCTTCATCCAGCAAAGCTTCACTATCTGTGCTTCCAAAGGATCCTCCACCAAGACAAAGTTTCGATATTTTAACTCCAATATTGCCGAATGCTCGCTTAGGCACATAAATATCTGGGTTCTTTTTTTGTATCATATGAGGCTCCTTACACATTGTGCGAAATATCTGTATAACTTTTCAGCGGGCGCGGCTTTTTGCGCTCCGCTGCAAAAGCCTTGTTATGCAAAATTGTGCCCATGAAAACGATCTTTTGATCTTTTAAATTTTGGACAAAAATTTCTAATATGAGGTGATGAAGATGAACACCATTGCCCACAACCATAATCTTTACGATCATTTAAAACTGATTTTTTACACTGTTTGCAGTTTCTGGTGATCTCATCCTTAAAGAACTCGACCAGATTTCCGCAATTAGGACATTCAATATCAAAAATTGCATCAAATCCCCACTCCTGGGTATTATTTCCTGTGCATTTTCTCATGCCAAGCCTCCTGCTTCGGGTGTTACATGTGGATCATTGATATAAACCATGACTGTATAACAAGAAAATAACCAGCTTGTCTGGTTGACAGCACGAAGATCGGCTATGTAATTGTCCACTGTCTGTCTTGCCCGGCCAATTGCTTTTCCGATTTCCACCTTTGGATAAGAGAGATGTTCGAGAGCAAAACATCTTCATAAACGACGTACCACTCTTTAGGATTCGCCCCCCATTTTTTAGCAGTTTGTACAAGC
>JAQICW010000274.1 GCA_027858355.1 Desulfobacula sp. | reverse complement strand
GCATTTGTGCAAGTTACTTTGCATATTGTGGCTTTACATGGTTTTTAATCTTTTTTTAAACCTAACAGATTTGGTGAAAACTTGGAGCAAAGTATTTCTCAAAGAGCGGGTTTTATTTTTTTTATTGCGTTGTTCTGCATAGCGATTCTGCTTGCAGGCAATTTGATAGCCCCTTTTTTTGCTCTTATCATCTTCGGGGGTGTGTCCACAGGGATTTTTAATTCGGTTTTCAAGTTTTTATCAAAAAAGCTGACACCGAAAATTGCGTCTATTCTTACCTGCATTCTGATTTTTTTTGTCGTGTTTATTCCAGTTGTCTTTTTTGTCGGGGTGCTTTCCAAGGAAGCGTTCAATCTTTATGTCATGGCTAAGGACGCAGTTTTTTCAAACCAATTAAAGAATATGCTTGAAAGCACACAGGTCCTTGAAAGGTTCAATGAGTTGCTGGTAAGGACAGGGATTGAAAAAGTGGTGACCTGGGATGAGTTGATCAGCCCAATCTCAGAGCTTGGAAAGGTAGTGGGATTCTCATTGTTTGAACAGGCCAGGTTTTTTACATCCAATGTATTTAATATTGTCTTGTATTTTTGCCTGATGCTGATCGTAGTGTATTACATGCTCATAGATGGGGATAAGTTTATAAAATACATGTATGATCTGTCTCCTTTGTCGGACGAGCATGATGAAAAACTTTTTGAAAAATTTAAGGGCATGGCAGGTGCCGTTCTTATCGTAAATGGCCTTGGTGGTCTGATACAGGGTGTTGCAGGCGGAGCACTTTTTTTATTCCTAGGATGGAACACTCCATTTTTATGGGGTGTGATTATGGGATTTTTGGCCTTTTTACCCATTTTAGGTATTGGGATTATACTTATCCCTGCTGCGGCAGTTTTGATGTTGAAATCTAAATTTGCAGCGGGGATTTTTGTGCTTGTTTTTTATGCGGTTCTTTCCTGGGGCATTGAGTATGTTTTTAAACCCAAAGTGGTTGGTAACAGGGTGAGAATGCATCCGTTAATAGTATTTTTTGCAATTATTGGTGGACTTAAAGCATATGGAATACTAGGTATTATCTATGGGCCGTTGATAGCCACCTTGTTTTTAACCCTTGCAGATATATATTTTTCAAGTTTTCAGTTTATGGTTGAGCCTGGAAAGGTTTATAAAGAGAAATAATTGGAGTTTAAAAGTTGATTATTAATAAAGATATTAATGTGACTAGTATTGAGAAGGAGATGAGACAATCCTATCTCGAATATGCAATGAGTGTCATTATCGGAAGGGCGCTACCCGATGTTCGTGACGGACTGAAACCGGTTCACCGGCGTTCGCTGTTCGCCATGCAGCAAGTACGGAACGACTGGAATAAACCCTATAAGAAATCTGCCCGTATTGTCGGTGATGTTATGGGTAAGTATCATCCCCATGGTGATTCAGCTATTTATGATACCATTGTGCGGATGGCCCAGCCTTTTTCGCTGCGTTATATGCTGGTTGATGGCCAGGGTAACTTTGGATCGGTGGATGGTGATTCACCGGCTGCAATGAGGTATACGGAAATCAGGATGCGCAAGATTGCCCACCAGATGCTTGCTGACCTTGAAAAAGAGACTGTTGACTTTATTCCCAATTATGATGAAACCCTTGAAGAACCGTCAGTCTTACCGACAAAATTTCCTGCATTGCTGGTCAATGGTTCCTCAGGAATTGCCGTTGGAATGACAACCAATATTCCTCCCCATAACATAAAAGAGGTTATTGCAGCGTTAAACCAACTCATTGATAATCCTTCAATGGGCATTGAAGATTTGATGGAATACATTCCCGGCCCTGACTTTCCAACCTATGGTCATATCTATGGCACCAAAGGCATTGCTGAAGCTTATAACAATGGGCGGGGGATTATTACTTTGCGTGCCAAGGTTGAGGTTGAGGTAAATCAAAAGTCTGGTCAGGAAACCATTATTGTGACCGAGCTTCCTTATCAGGTTAACAAGGCAAAACTAGTTGAAAAAATAGCTGAACTCATGCGGGACAAGATCATTACAGGCACATCCTTTGTCAGGGATGAATCCGATCGTGACGGAATGAGAATTGCCATAGGGCTTAAAAGGGATCAGATTAATGAAGTTGTGATTAATCAGCTTTATAAACATACCAATATGCAGACCAGTTTTGGAATTATCCTACTTGCTATTGTAAATAACAGACCACAACTTCTAACGTTAAAAGAGATCTTGAATCATTTTATTGACCACCGCAGAAATGTCATTATCCGGAGAACAAGATTTGACTTAAGAAAGGCAGAAGAAAGGGCCCACATTTTAGAAGGCTTGAAAATTGCCCTGGATCATCTGGATGAAGTGGTGGCACTGATCCGGGCATCACATTCCCCTGAAGAGGCCAAAAACGGATTGATATCTACATTCAATCTTTCGGCCATCCAGGCCCAGGCAATACTTGATATGCGTCTGCAAAGGCTTACAGGGCTTGAAAGGGAAAAAATCATTAGCGAATATGATGCCCTTTTAAAGGACATTGCCTGGTATAATGAGATTCTTGCAAGCGATGAAGTGGTCAGGGGTCTGATTAAGGATGAATTGTCCGAGCTTGACGAAGAATTTGGTGACAAAAGGCGTACAATCATAGTCGAAAGCACAGCTGAAATAAGCATTGAAGACCTGATTGCCCAGGAAGATATGGTTGTGACTGTGACCAGAAGCGGCTATATCAAGCGAAATCCGATTACTCTGTATTCAAGCCAGCACAGGGGCGGGAAAGGCAAAACAGCCATGGGAACAAAGTCTGATGACTTTGTTGAACATCTTTTTGTTGCATCCACCCACGCCACCTTTTTGTTTATTACCAATTTTGGGAAGGTTTACCAGTCAAAGGTCTATGAACTGCCCATGGCAGGACGATCCAGCCTTGGAAAGGCCATTGTAAACCTGCTGAATTTTGATGAAGGTGAAAAACTGGCCACTGTATTAACCGTTGCTGAATTTGTTGAGAATAAATATGTGGTCATGGTCACAAAAAAAGGAAGGGTGAAGAAAACCCTGCTGATGGCCTATTCAAGACGAAGATCTGGTGGCCTGATCGGAGTCAGACTGGCTGAGGGAGATGAGTTGATTGCGGCAAGAATAACCGATGGAGATATGAATGTTTTCCTTGGATCTGAAGGCGGGAAAGTGATCCGTTTCCATGAAGGGGATGTCCGTGCTACAGCCAGAGGTTCAATGGGTGTCAGGGGGATGAGAATCGACCAAAGTGTCAAAGTTGTGGGTATGGAAGTGTTGGGGCCGGAAGACACGCTTCTTACTGTGACTGAAAATGGATATGGGAAGCGATCATCAATTGAAGACTACATAACCCAGACCCGTGGAGGTAAAGGTGTTTTTTCCATTAAAACCTCAAAACGGAATGGCAAAATGGTTTCTCTGCTTCTGGTAGATGATAATGATGAACTTATGATGGTTACAGATAAAGGAAAGCTGATTCGAACATCCATTGAGGGGATTAATGTGATCT
>JAQICW010000228.1 GCA_027858355.1 Desulfobacula sp. | reverse complement strand
TTGGCTTTTCTGATTGCCGGTCCTACGACAACCTTACCGGCCATGGCTGCGGTCTGGACATTGGTTAAACATCGCATTTTTATACTGTATGTATCTTTTTCATTGGTAGGTGCAATACTCTTAGGATATGCAAACCTTATTTGGGGATAAACAATGATTACTTTGAAAATAAAATAGTTATATCTGCCACATTGTGATATGAAGTTAGTATAGGTTCTAATAAATTTCATTTTTTTTTAAATTCAGAACAGGTTAGTAACCATGGGTACAAAAATCAATAGATAAAAACCAAGAGCCTGTCCGAAAAAGAGCAAACTATTAAGGTTGAAATCCCCTTATATAATTATGTTATAATTTAAGAATGGGAGCTATCATGACAAAATTTAAATGCCCACAAAAAAAGGAAATCTCTCAAAAAAAAATAGGCGAGATAGTTGCCGAGGATTACCGGACTGCAACGGTTTTTGAGAAATACGGGATAGACTTCTGCTGTGGCGGCCAGGTGCCCCTCACCACAGCCTGCCATATAAAAGATCTCGATTTTGACGCAATCCAACAGGAAATTAAGGCAGCAAAGAGCGAACCACTCGAACGGAGCCGGAATTACGCGACCTGGAGCTTGTCCTTTCTCGTCGACTATATCGTTAACACTCACCATGCGTACCTTAACGAGGAAATGGGACCGATCGCCTCATACGTCCATAAAATAGTTGATGTCCATGGTACCAACCACCCTGAGCTGATCAAAATCGCAACTATCTTTGACACAATCACATCTGATATGGTGGGACATCTCCGCGAAGAAGAGGAGATTCTTTTCCCGTCGATCAAGCGGGTCGAGGCTGCCAGAAAGACTGGCTCAACTCCTGAAAGTTTGGATTGTGAAGTGATCAAAGCTTCTCTTGAGAAGCTTTATACCGAACACGAAGAAATCGGTGATGCCGTTCATGAGATCCGCCATCTTGCTAATGATTATGCAATACCGGAGGATGCCTGTAATACTTTTACAGTTACCTACAGAAAACTCAAAGAGTTCGAGGATGACCTGCACATGCATGTTCACCTCGAAAACAATATCCTCTTTTTGAAAGCGGAACAACCTTAAACGATAATGAGGAGCATTCGCCCTATCCTTAGAAAGTATAAATTGCAACTCGGTGTGATTTTAGGTAATTACTATTTCAAAATTTGGATATTAACAATATAGATAAAAAAAGGGGAGGACAAAATGTTTTGTTACCAATGTGAACAAACGTTTAAGGGAACGGGTTGTACGATTCAAGGTGTTTGCGGTAAACAGCCGGATGTTGCTGCATTACAGGATCTGTTGATATATTCGCTGATGGGATTGTCCCAGGTAGCACTTGATGCCCGTAAAAAAGATATCATTGAAGAAAAAATTGGTGTTTTTACGGTTCAAGCCGCATTCTCTACATTAACAAATGTTGAGTTTGACCCGGATAGAATTTTTAAGCTGATTAATGAAGCTGTTTCTCTGCGTGAGGCTTTAAAACTCAGAATCAAGGACAGTGGTGGAAGTGTCAATTATCCGGAAGGTTCCGCAACCCTCATCCCAGGCACTAACCTGGATGGGATGGTTAAGCAAGGAGAGTCCGTTGGCATAAAAACATACCCAGCAGATGACCCTGATATTCTTTCATTAAAGCATACAGTCCTTTATGGCATTAAAGGCGTGAGTGCCTATGCAGACCATGCTTATATTTTAGGAAAGAAGGATGACAGCGTGTTTGCGTATGTTCATGAAGGGCTCGCCGCAATTCAAAGGACTGATTTAACGCTTGAAGATTGGTTGGGTTTATCACTTAAATGTGGAGAAACCGCTTTAAAGACAATGGAACTGCTTGATGCCGGAAATACCGAAACCTATGGACATCCAGTACCGACAAAGGTTCCATTGGGTTACAAAAAAGGCAAAGCTATTTTAGTTTCAGGGCATGATTTAAAAGATCTTGAAGCACTTTTGAAACAAACAGATGGGAAAGGCATCAACATTTATACCCATGGAGAAATGCTGTCTACCCATGGATATCCGGGATTAAAAAAATATAAACATTTTTATGGTCAATTTGGAACTGCCTGGCAAAAACAGATCAAAGAGTTTGCAGATTTTCCAGGCGCAATACTAATGACCACCAACTGTATTCAAAGACCACAAAAATCCTATCACGACAATTTGTTTACATCTGGAATGGTTGGTTGGCCGGGTATTCCCCATATTTTTGATTTGAATTTCAAACCCGTTATTGATAGAGCGTTGTCTCTTCCCGGATTTACCGAAGATAAAGTCACAGGAGAGGCCACCGTTGGATTTGCCAGAAATGCGGTGCTCAATGTTGCCGATAAAGTGATTGCTGCTGTAAAATCTAAAGATATCCGGCATTTCTTTCTGGTCGCTGGTTGTGATGGTGCAAAACCAGGTAGAAACTACTATACCGAGTTTGTTGAAAAGGTACCAAAAGATTGTGTAGTTCTTACCTGTGCGTGTGGGAAATACAGATTTTTTGATAAAGATCTCGGGGATATTGGCGGGATACCAAGGCTGTTGGATGCGGGTCAGTGCAATGACGCTTATTCATCTATTCAGATTGCAGCAGCGCTTGCAAAAGAATTTAATGTCAGTGTAAATGAATTGCCATTGTCATTTATTATTTCCTGGTATGAGCAAAAAGCAGTTTGCGTACTTTTGGCACTGCTTCATCTGGGGATTAAAGATATCCGGTTAGGTCCTTCTCTACCGGCATTTTTAACCCCTAACGTTTTTAACACCCTTGTGAAGTTGTTTGATATAAAACCGATCTCCACACCAGATGAGGATCTTGCTGCAATTTTAAAATAGTCTGTTTTGTAGAGGGGTTGTTCGTGTTTTTTCGATCAACCCCTTTTCATATATTTCTCTTATTATCAAAATTTCCAAATAGAATTCTTCTTCCTATTTAATTTTTAGAACCAGAATTCAGGATATTTTCTTGATTTTGTAAGATTATTAACTATCAGCGCCACGGCTAGCATGATCATAACCCCTGCACTTACAGGAATGAACACATATAAAAACCCAAGGTCATGGATTTTTTCGCTGCCGATAACGGCAATCAAGGCAGTTGCACCCCCGGGCGGATGCAGCGTCT
>JAQICW010000226.1 GCA_027858355.1 Desulfobacula sp. | reverse complement strand
AGAGGGCTTTGACGGGCGGCAGATGCTTGATGTAATCGATATGGTATTGTCATGATATTTTTAAACGGCTGTTTTTGAATAGTCCTATTCAATATCGGGTGAGATATCAGGTGAGGATTGGAAAAAAAAATGGAAAGGGGAAAGAGGTTATGGGCAAGGTAAGTTATGAACAACTGTTGGAGCAAATTGAGCCGGTCAAGGAGATGATACAAACATGCATTCAATGCGGCACCTGCACCGCTTCCTGTCCGAATACTGAATTCATGGATATCACTCCCAGACATATGTGGCGGTTGCTGCTCACAGATCATGCAGCAGCACTTTTTTCAAGTAAATCTTTTATCATGTGTTCATCCTGCTATTATTGCACCTTAAGATGTCCAAGAGGACTTGAGTTGACCCATGCCATGAGTCTCTTGAAACAGGCAGCTTCAAAATTGAAATTAAAGCAGTTTCAGCGCTCTTCCCTTTTTTATGACGCTTTTCTGGACAGTGTAAAAAAACACGGAAGGGTCAGGGAAATGGAATTTATGACCCATTATTTTGTTTCAATGAAAAACCCTGTGGTTCCGTTTGGCTATGCATCTTTAGGGCTTAAACTTTTGGCTAAGGGAAAGATCCGGCCTGAATTTGGTTCCAGCGGCAAAGGAAAGTTAAGCCGGTTATTCAAACGAGTGGCAGAACTGGAGGGATGAAATGAAATACTTATATTATCCGGGCTGTTCATTGGAAGGGACCTCTGTTGAATATAATATTTCCACAAAAGTATTAATGGAAGCTCTCGATGTTCAACTCGAAGAAATTGAGGACTGGAATTGCTGCGGAGCAACAGCTGCAGAGTCCAACAGCCAGTTGTTATCCTATGTACTTCCGGCAAGAAATCTTGCCCTTGCCGAAAAAATGAAGGGTTCAAAACAGATCCTTGTGCCCTGTAGTGCCTGTTACCTGAATCTTAAAAAAACCGAAGAGATAATAAAAAAAGATAAGAATCTGCTGGGAAAAATTAATACGGCTCTTGCCGAAGAGGATCTTGTTTTAAAAGGGGATGCGATTGTCAGGCACCTTTTAGATATCCTGTCAAAGGATGTGGATATCCAAAAAATTAAAGAAAACTCTCAGAATAAAATGGCAGGCCTTACCATCGCACTCTATTATGGATGTCAGTGTTTAAGACCTTTTACCGTCTTCGATGACCCTGAAGAGCCCCATTCCATGGATGCGCTGATACAGGCAACAGGAGCTAGCCTGTTTGAATGGGACATGGGGGCTCAATGCTGTGGGGCATCCAATACCAGTACAAAACCTGAAGCCGGTATGGAGCTCGTCGGAAGAATTTTAAAGGCTGCAAAAGGGGCGGATGCCATTTTGACGGTATGCCCCATGTGCCAGATGAACCTTGAAAGCAACCAGAAAAAGATATCTCATAAAGAAGGAATGTATCTGGAAATTCCGGTTCTTTTTCTGCCACAATTTTTAGGGCTTGCCATGGGAATGATTCCAAAGGATGTCGGACTGAATTTAAATCTTTCAAATACCGGGCCATTAACTCAAAAGGCAATATGAATGATTTTTTTAAATATTTAAGACACAGCCTTGTTTCAAAGCTGATTATTTCTGTCGGGTTGACAGTTATTCTTTCCATATCTGCCTGGGCTTACTTCAATATTAATAATATCAATACCCAGATCATGAACAATGTCATTACCAGTACGGACCGACTGACAAATTCCATCAAACTTGGCACCCATTATGCCATGATGCTGAACTCAAGGGACGATATTACACAGATTATTAATAATATTGCCACCCAGCCGGGCATAGAAAATATCAGGATCTATAACAAAGAAGGACAGATAAAATTTACCAACAAGGAAGGCGAGGTTGATAAAATTGTTGATATCAGGGAAAAGGCATGTGATATCTGCCATCAAAAAGATCCCCCGACGAATCAGATCGACTTGCAGCAAAGGATGCGGTTCTTTAAGTCCGAAAAAGGCCACAGGCTTCTGGGGATTGTCCAGCCCATCTGCAATGAACCCGGTTGCACCAGTGAGTGTCATTTTCATCCTGAGCATCAAAAGATATTGGGTTCCCTTGATGTGGTCGTCTCCCTTGAGCAAACAGACCGTCAGGTGTTGAAAATTCAAAAGGGGATCATAAAACTGGCCTTTTGGACTATTTTGATTACCTCATTGATTATCTTTTTTTCCATTTTGCAATTTGTGAAAAAGCCGATTATCAAGCTGGTTGAGGGGACCAGAAAAATTGCAGGAGGTAATTACAATGAGAAGATTGATATTGGGAAGGATTATGAAATCGGCCTTCTGGGTAAAGCCATACAAAAGATGGCCACCCAGATTGGATTGGAGCAGGCAGAACTGAAAAGGCAGAAAAATAAATACCAGTCACTGTTTGAAACAGTGCCCTGCATGATTACCGTTCAAGGTAAGGACTATAAGTTGAAAGCATGGAATAAGGTGTTCAAAGACAGATTTGATCCAGAGCCCGGATCTCACTGTTATCTTGCCTACAAAGGTCTGGAAGAAAAATGCACGGATTGCCCGGTTGAAAAAACGTTTGTGGATGGAAAATCCCATTTTGGTGAAGCAGAAGGGATGGGTAAGAATGGTGGAAAAAAACATTGGATGTTTATTACCTCCCCTGTGACTGATGATGATGGAAACATTGTTGCAGCCATGGAGATGAGCATTGATATCACTCTAAGACGCCGGCTTGAAAAAGAACTTCAACGATCAGAGGAAAAGTATCATGCCATATTCAACAATATTTCAAATCCTGTGTTTGTAGTGGATATCCAGACATTTGAGATCCTTGACTGCAATATCAAGGCACTTGAAGTGTATGGATATTCCAAAAAAAACTTATTAAAGAAAATATTTTCTGACTTTTTTATCGAAGAAGAAAAAGAAGAACTCATCAAAAAAATGAAGTCTGGCCAGGAGGTTAACAAGGTGAAGCATCTTGTTAAAGATGACCGGTTCATCTATGTTGATATGTGGGTGTCACCCTCCAAATATTCTGGTAAAAAAGTACTGCTGGTCACCATTAATGATATTACAAAGCGTCTTGAAACAGAACAGCACATGATCCATGCAAGCAAAATGGCCACTTTAGGTGAAATGTCAACCGGTATTTCCCACGAATTGAACCAGCCTTTGTCTGTCATTAAATCATCCAGTAGTTTTTGTATGAAAAAGATGCGAAAAAATGAACGAATAGAAAAAGAAATTTTCTTTAAACTTATTTCAAAAATAGACAGCAATGTGGATCGCGCTGAAAAAATCATCAACCACATGCGTCAGTTTGCAAGAAAATCTGAAATCAAACTTGCCCGCACAAATGTCAATAACGTGCTTCAAAGAACATTTGAAATGTTTAATCAGCAGCTTAAAGTTCATGGCATCGATGTTGTCTGGAATAACAATGAAGCACTGCCGGACATATTGGCAGATCCAGACAGGCTTGAGCAGGTGTTTGTCAATCTGGTTATTAACGCAAAAGATGCCATAGAAGAAAAATGGGAAAAAGAGGGTATGGCTCGAGGAGAAAATGACAGGATCACTATTATAACCAAAGCAACAAATGATACGGTCGTCATTGAAATACATGACACAGGTGTCGGTATTCAAAAAGAGGCTGCGGATAAGCTGTTTGAACCGTTTTTTACCACCAAGGAAGTGGGCAAGGGAACCGGTCTTGGACTCTCCATCACTTATGGTATTGTCAAAGAGTGTTCGGGAGAAATTCAAGTAGCCCAGGGGAAACATAAGGGAGCGATCTTTATTTTGTCCTTTCCCGTACTTGATGACACTGTGGCTGATCTGGTCTATGAAACCTAACTGGTGGGGGGATTATGATTGATAAAAATCAAATATCCATATTAGTCGTCGATGATGAAGAAGATATCCGGGATGTTCTTGAGATTGCATTAAAAGATATCGGTTATACTGTATATCTTGCTGAAAACGGTGAAAAAGCGCTTGAGATATTCAAATCAGAACGTCCGGATATTGTGATTACAGATATTAAAATGCCGGTCATGGACGGTATTGAATTGTTAAGACGAATTAAACGCGAGAATCTGGAAACAGAAGTCTTGATGATCACAGGACACGGTGACATGGATTTGACCATTAGCAGTCTTAAAAACGAAGCCATGGATTTTATCACCAAACCTGTCAATGTGGATATCCTTGAGATTGCTGTTGAAAAAGCACTTGAAAAAATAGTTTCAAGGCAAAAGCTTACCGAATACACACAGAAACTTGAACTTCTTATCTATGAAAAGTCAAAGCTGGCAGACCATTTGTCATCCTTAGGATTGATGATTGGCACCATTTCACACAATATAAAAGGGCTTTTAACCAATCTTGACGGGGGAATATATGTAGCACGATCCGGTCTGAAAGCCAAAAATCAACAAATTGTCAAAGAAGGCCTGGACCTGCTTGAGCAGGCAGTTGACCGGATAAAGAAGATGATCATGGATATCTTGTTGTATTCCAAGGAAAGAAAACTCAACAGAATTGCCATTGATACAAAAAGTTTTATCGATCAGATTAAAAAAATAATTGAATTAAAACTAAAGGGAACAACGATCTCATTTTACTGTAGTGATACCCATTATCCTGAAACCATGGTCATGGATGAAGAGTTTATTCTGGTGGCTCTGATTAACATTTTAGACAATGCCATTGATGCCTGCCTGGCGGATACACAAAAGAAAGATCATGAAATCGAGTTTAAAATTTTACGGGAAAAAGATCAATTGATAATTCATATCCATGACAATGGCTGTGGTATGGATATGAAGACAAAAGAAAAAATATTTGATTTATTTTTTTCTTCAAAAAGCACGAAAGGAACCGGGTTTGGGTTTTATGTTTCAAATTCTATTATCAAACAGCACGGCGGATTAATCCAGGTATCATCTATAAAAGGGAAAGAGACCGATTTTAAAATTGTTCTGCCGGATAAGCTCTATTAACCCTCCTTTTTTTCACCTTGAGTTTCTGAGAAAACAAGATGCGGGTAATTAAAGAAGGGGTTGGCATTTTATTTTGTCGTTCCTTCAACCAATGACCCATTGATGAACTTGTGAAGAATACTTGATACATAAGTCTGATATGCGTATTTGGCCTGTGTTAATGCAATTGTTATACAGGAGTTTCGGAGATACACCTCTCTGAATGTCCAAAGCCCTTGATTGTCTGTAGGTCATTTCAAAAAATCCATATTATGCCTGGGGATTATGAAAGTCTTGATTCTCCGTATACAAATTGTGTTGCAATGTGTGTAAAAATAGAATTACAAATTGAAGAAAAAATTGTCAACAGTAATGGAGGACTGAGGGTACCAGTTTAATTTCTGATCCGAGACTAAAAAATTCCTCTATACCATATCTCCCCCTGTCGACCTGCCCACTTGATTTGTTGTTTCTCAATTTTTCAATAATATTTTTCAAAGTAATCATTATTTATCCCCAAATAAGGTTTGCATATCCTAAAAGTATTGCACCTACCAATGAAAAAGATACATACAGTATAAAAATGCGATGTTTAACCAATGTCCAGACCGCAGCCATGGCCGGTAAGGTTGTCGTAGGACCGGCAATCAGAAAAGCCAA
>JAQICW010000152.1 GCA_027858355.1 Desulfobacula sp. | reverse complement strand
ATAATGAATGCAGTTTTTTTCATCGTCCTCACTTTATTTTTCATCGTTATTCAAACGATTATCCTTCCATCGTTTTCCTGGTTTGATCAGTGTTTTGACCTGCTGATTATCGAGGTCCTTTTTTTAAGCTTTATTTCGTCTCACTATTCAACGGTTTTGGCCATCATTATTATCGGATGCGTGATGGACAGTATTTCCGGTGTTCCGTTCTGCTATCATACTTTTTCGTATGTGTGGATGTATATTATTGTGCAAATAGTCAAACAATTATTTTTTCAAAGAAGCATTGTTTTTATTTTTATCATCAGTATTGTTTCCATACCCATTCAGCATGGGTTTTTATTGTTTTCAGTTTTTGTCCATCAAGGTATCGATTCCATCTGGGAATTTAATTTCATTCTTTTGATAAGGCAGGTGTTTTGGGGCGTTGTTTTTATCCCGCCTGGTATCTGGCTGGTAAATGCCTTGTGGCAGAACTGGATACTTAAAATAAAATTTTTGCAAAACAACGTGTTTAAAAACACTGAGGATAGAATTGACCGAATTCAGTAAAAATCAGGACAGGGACTGGATAAAGCAAAGATTTATCGGTGTTAGTGTATGTATTTTGTTTGTGTTTGCACTCTTGTTTCTCAGGCTGGTATATCTTCAAATTATTAAGGGCGAAGAATACAGGCTTTTATCTGAAAAAAATGCAGTACGTCTTAAAGGTATTAAATCATCTCGTGGCCTGATCTTTGACAGAAATAAAAAATTATTGGTGGATAACAGGCCTTCTTTTAATCTCAAAATAGTGCTTGAGGATGCAGGCGAGGTTCAAGAAACGGTTAAAAAACTTGCTGAATTCATTGCCGTGCCTTTTCAAGAACTTATGGATCATATTGCTCGGGAAGGAAATGGTGCGGTTTACAAACCAATAACATTAAAAAATGATATCTCAAGGGATCAGCTTGCCATTGTTGAAGCGCATAAATTTGATCTTCCCGGGATTCATATCGATATAGAGCCCACAAGATATTATATTTATAAAAAAACAGCTGCTCATCTTTTAGGGTATCTCGGAGAAATAAACAGCAAAGAACTGAAAACTGGTAAATATCCCAATGTCAAGTCAGGAGACTCAATTGGCAGATATGGTATTGAAAAAAGTTTTGAAAACTATCTGCAGGGGAAACGGGGCGGAAGACAAGTAGAAGTCGATGCCAGTGGCAGAACAATTAAGATTTTGAGAACTATTGAACCTGTTGCAGGGCTAGATTTAAATCTTACATTGGATCTTGATCTACAGCAGACAGCAGAAAAACTACTTGAAAATAAAGCCGGGGCCGTAGTTGCCATTGATCCTGATAATGGAGATATCCTAGTGCTGGCAAGTAATCCCAGTTTTGATCAAAATGATTTCATTGGTGGTATAAGCAGCAAAAAGTGGAATGCATTGATGTCAGATCCGGGTAAACCAATGTTAAATTAGGCGATTCAGGCAGAATATCCCCCGGCCTCCGCCTATAAAATTATTACCTCCATTGCCGCTCTTGAAGAAAATCATATCAATAGGAATACCACTTTCTACTGCCCGGGATTTTTAAGGTATGGCAATAGAACGTATCGATGTTGGAATAAGAATGGACATGGTGAGCTAAGTATTATTGACGCTCTTGCGCAATCCTGTGATGTTTTTTATTATCAGGCAGGTATTAAAGTCGGTGTGGATAAGTTGGGACAGTATGCAATGGGGAGTGGGCTGGGCAAAAAGACAGGTATTTTGCTGGAAAATGAAAAAAAAGGACTTGTTCCAACTTCGGCCTGGAAAAAGAAACTATACAAAGAATCCTGGCAAGGGGGTGAAACACTTTCTGTGGCAATCGGACAGAGCTACAATCTGGTCACACCTCTGCAGATGGCTGTTTTAACTGCTGCTATTGGTAATGGTGGCACCTTGTACAGACCCAGACTTGTTAAAACAATTAAAGACGGTCATGGGCTTGTGATAAAAAAAATCGAACCTGAAATTACTGGTGGCCTGCCGGCAAGCAAAGAGACATTGGATATAGTAAGAAATGGACTTTTAAAAGTTGTTCAAGGTGAGCGTGGTACGGCAAGAAGAATTAGACTGAAAAATATTGAAATAGCTGGTAAAACAGGGACTGCTCAAGTTTATAGTATAAAAAAAAATGATAAAAGAAAAACAGAAGATGTAAAATATTCTTTGCGGGATCATGCCTGGTTTGTCTGCTATGCCCCTGCAAAGAACCCTGTCATTGCAATATCTGTGCTGGTTGAACACGGAGAGCATGGATCAAGTACTGCAGCCCCCATAGCCAGAGCTTTGATAGAACAATATATCCAAGGACCTTTTAAAGAAAAAATATCACTGGAGTAGCCCATGTTTGACAGGCGGTTAATAAAGAATTTTGACTGGGGCCTTATGGCTTTAATTCTTTTAATCGGTATGGTGGGTCTTGGTATTTTATACAGCGCCCTGACCGCTGGAAATGAGACAAATGCTGTCCACATTCTTTTTAAAAAACAGATGATCTGGATGGGTACCGGGTTTATAGTAATGATGATCATACTGGTGATTGATTTTAGAGACCTGGACAAAATGAATTTATTTATTTATACAATCTGCGTTGGACTTTTGATCAGTGTTATTCTTTTCGGGCAGCTTGGTGGTGGGTCCAGACGATGGCTTCTTATTGGGTTTGTCAGGATTCAGCCCTCTGAATTGATGAAAATTGCCTTGATTATAAGTCTGGCATCTGTTTATGCAACTTCGATTTCCAATACAGGATTCAATTTCAGAAAATTGATTAAACCGGCAGTATTATGTGTAATTCCATTTGTTTTAATAGTAAATCAGCCAGATCTTGGGACAGGCCTGCTCTTACTTTTAATTGCCGGCTCAATGACCCTGTTCGTCAAGGTAGAGCGAAAAGTATTGTATACAGTGTCTGGTATTTGTATTGCTGCTGCTCCTTTGCTCTGGTATGGATTAAAAACTTATCAAAAATCAAGGATATTGACCTTTTTAAATCCTGACCGGGATCCCCTTGGGGCAGGATATCATATTATCCAATCAAAAATAGCCATTGGGTCAGGGATGTTGACAGGCAAGGGTTTTTTAAAAGGAACCCAGAATGCACTATCTTTTTTGCCGGAACATCATACGGATTTCATCTTATCCGTTCTTGCCGAAGAATGGGGGCTTATGGGGTGCAGCATTCTTTTATTGCTTTATTTACTTTTTTTATTATGGGGATTAAATATTGCCTATAATTGTCGTAATATGTTTGGCTCCATTCTTGCGTTCGGTATCACAACCATGATTTTCTGGCAGATATTTATCAATATCGGGATGGTCATGGGCCTCATGCCTGTTGTTGGTGTGCCTTTGCCCCTGGTATCCTATGGCGGATCTTCAGTGATAACCAATATGGTGGGTTTTGGAATTCTTTTAAATATCAGTATGCGTAATTTTTCACCCAATTAAAAATTAAACTATCCCCATAAAAATTCCTTACCACGGTCTGAAATATTTTGTTTTTCAATGTTGACAAATGATTGCCTGGATGTTACTCAATTCTCGATTTGATTGGAATTTAGACTGTTTTTGTGTAAAAATAGTCAGTTGGATATAAGTAGTTGATTTTTTAATAATTATTAACTGGTGGAAAGGATTTTTTTATAATTATTAACTGACGGAGGGGATTTTATGATAACTGTGATTCCTGATATATCCATGGTGTATCAGATGATCAATTTCCTAGTCCTGCTTTTTGTGCTCAATCTGGTTCTATACAAACCAATCCGTAATGTTCTTCTTGAAAGAAAAGCAAAAATCGAAGGGATGCAAGAGGGGGCCCAAAAAGCCTCAAACGACCTTGTTGCTGGAGAAGATGCATACAAAGATGGGTTGAAACAAGCCAGATCTAAAGGATTGAAAGAAAAAGAAGCCTTTATAGAAGCAGCATCTCAAGAAGAAAAGGAAATAATTGACAAGATTAACAAGAAAGTTCAGGCCAACCTTGCCGAGATTAAAAAGCAGGTTGCAGATGAAACTGAGCAGGCCCGCAAATTGCTTGAAAATGAGGTGGAGGCATATGCCAAAGCCATAGGCGAAAAGATTCTGGGGAGGGCCTGTTAATGAAAAAAGCTGGAATGTATAAAAAACTGCCACAGGTTGTTTTTTTTGTTTCAACACTTGTGGTTGCAATTAGCGGTATTGCTTTTGCAGCTTCCCCAGGCGGAGAAGTGCACAACAATTGGCTTAAAGTTGATACCTGGAAAGTCTTGAATTTTGGAATTCTTGCTATTGGCGTGTTTCTTATTGCGAGAAAGCCGGTTGCCCAATTTTTCTCATCCCGTGCAAAAAATATAGAAGATGAGATTAAAGAGCTTGAACTAAAAAAAGCAGAGGCCCAAAAGAAACTTGCTGAATACCAAGCCAAGTTTAAAAATCTTGATCAGGAATCTAAACAGATTGTTGAAGATTACATCAAACAGGGTGAAGAAGCTAAAACAAGAATTATTGCTGAAGCTGAAGCACAGGCTGAAAAACTTGAGGATATGGCCAAACGCAATATCCAACAGGAATTCAAGTCTGCAAAAGCAAAACTTCAACAAGAAATTGTTGAAAAAGCCATGGAAAAAGCTGAAGAAGTTATAAAAGCCTCCATTTCATCTGATGATCAGGATAAACTTGTTGATGAATATTTGCAAAAGGTGGTGGCATAATGAAAAATTTAGCGGTTTCCAGGCGTTATGCCAAAGCATTGATTCTTATCGGTCAGGAAGATGGCATGGCTGAAAAATACAATACAGAGCTTGACTCTATTGTCGGGCTTTTTAATACACAGGAAGATTTTGAAAAGGCATTGATAAATCCTTTGTTCAACAAAAATGACAGGAAAAAGGTTCTGGAGGCAGTTTTAGCTGCCACGGATTTGTCAGCTATCATGAAGTCATTCCTGATTCTTTTGTTTGATAAAAAGAGAATCGGTTTTTTGCGAGAAATTGCATCATACTATAAAGATCTGGTAGACGAGCTTAAAGGTGTTGTCAAGGCCAGTATAGTTTCTGCAACTGAATTATCATCAGAAGCAGTTGATAAAATTAAAGAGGCATTATCAAAAAAGACAGGAAAAAATATTGTTCTGAATGTTGAGCAGGATTCAAATCTCATAGGCGGTGTGGTTACTAGATTGGGTGATCTTGTTCTGGATGGCAGCGTAAAAACTCAGCTGATTAATATGAGAGAAACATTAAAAAAAGGTGAGAGTGTCTAATGGAAATTAAAGCAGAAGAAATAAGCCAGATAATAAAAGACCAGATCAAAGGTTTTGATACAGAGGTCGACCTGAGTGAAACAGGTGTAGTTCTTTCAGCGGGTGACGGTATTGCCCGCGTATATGGTCTGGAAAAAGTTAAAGCCATGGAGCTGGTTGAATTCCCCGGCGGAATTCTGGGACTTGCATTGAACCTTGAAGCCGATAACGTTGGTGTCGCTATCCTTGGTGATGACAAGGTCATCAAAGAAGGTGATGTTGTAAAACGAACCGACCGTATTGCATCAGTTCCAGTTGGTGAAGAACTTCTGGGACGAGTTGTGACCACAACGGGAGAGCCCGTTGATGGTAAAGGCCCGATCAATGCAAAAACTTACATGAATATGGAATTGGTTGCCCCGGGTGTTATTGCCAGAATGTCTGTTCATGAGCCTTGCTACACAGGTGCAAAAGCCGTTGACGGCATGACCCCCGTTGGAAGAGGCCAGCGTGAGCTTATCATTGGCGATCGTCAGATTGGCAAAACAGCCGTTGCTGTTGATGCTATTATTGCTCAAAAAGATACGGACATGAAATGTGTCTATGTAGCCTGCGGTCAGAAAAAATCAACGGTTGCCCAGGTTGTTGCAGCCCTTGAAGAGCATGGTGCAATGGAATACACAACTGTTGTTATTGCATCTGCATCTGAACCAGCAGCCATGCAGTATCTTGCTCCCTTTGCCGGATGTGCAATGGGTGAATATTTCAGGGATAAGGGTGAGCATGCCCTGATCATTTATGATGACCTTTCAAAACAGGCAGCAGCCTATCGCCAGGTATCTTTGCTTCTCAGACGTCCTCCAGGACGAGAAGCTTTCCCTGGTGATATCTTTTATAACCATTCACGTCTGCTTGAAAGATCTGCAAAATTAAGTATTGCAGAAGGTGCAGGTTCTTTGACAGCCCTTCCCATTATTGAAACCCAGGAAGGTGATGTGTCTGCATTTATCCCGACAAACGTTATCTCCATCACAGATGGTCAGATCTTTCTTGATAAAGACCTTTTCTTTGCCGGTATCAGACCTGCCATCGACGTTGGCTTATCAGTATCACGAGTTGGTGGCGCAGCCCAGGTAAAGGCTATGAAACAGGTCGCAGGTACGCTTCGTCTGGATCTTGCCCAGTTCCGCGAACTGGAAGCATTTGCTGCATTTGGTTCAGACCTTGATGTTGCTACCCAAAAACAATTGACCCGTGGTGAGAGGCTGGTTGAGCTTTTAAAACAACCTCAGTTCAAACCGCTTCCAATGCACAAAATGGTAACCGCTTTATATGCTGGAACCAAAGGATATATTGATAAGTATCCAAAAGAAGCTGTTTCAAAATATGAAGAAGGCCTTTATTCATTTGTTGAAAATCGCTTCCCTGAAATATTCTCCGGTTTAATTGAAAAACAAGAGATTACAGCAGAGATCGAAGGCAAACTGAAACAATGCCTTGAAGCCTATGACGAAGAATTCAAGGATGCTGTATAGGTGCTTGGAATTTTTTCGTGATATTATTCACTAACTTATAGGCAAAAAAGGCAGGATTATATGGCAACTTTAAAAGAAGTACAATCAAAAATAGTCAGTGTAAAAAAGACTAGACAGATTACCTCTGCCATGAAAATGGTTGCCACTTCAAGATTACGCGGTGCTCAAAACAGTATGGAGGCATTTAAACCCTATGCCAGCAAATTTGCTGACGTTTTGGGAAGCATTGCCGGTAAATCCGGCGAGGATGCAAGTCCATTGCTTGTTCCCCGTGATGAGGTAAAAAAAGTGGCGCTCATCCTCTGTACATCTGACAGGGGGCTTTGTGGCGGTTTCAATACAAATTTAATTACAAAAGCTGATAAATTAATAAAATCAGAACTTGAAGGCAAAGATGTTTCCTTTATCTGTTTTGGTAAAAAAGGAAGAGACTGGGCTAAAAAACAACCCCAGCCCATTGAAAATGAATTCATTGGTGTTGTGGGTGGAAATGTTGAGTTCAGTGTGGCATCTTCTTCAGGACAGAAATTGATAGACAATTTCCTTGCAGGAACTGTTGATGAAGTATATCTGGTTTATTCTGAGTTCATTAATATGGCAAAACATATTCCAACAATAAAACAGATCCTTCCCATTCCTTCTCTGGAAGGTGTGTCCGAGGGATCAGCAGAAAAAGAAAAGGACAAAGATGGCCAGTTTTTACCGGAACATATCTGCGAACCTTCTTCTGATGCATTGCTTGGTGAAATGCTGCCAAAGAATATTTTTATTCAGATATATGATGCACTGCTCCAGACGTCAACCAGTGAACATGCCGCTCGAATGAGTTCCATGGAAAATGCAACCAAGGCATGTGGAGATATCATTGAAGAACTTCAGACAATATACAATAAAACAAGGCAAGCCGGCATTACGGCTGATCTTATGGATATTGTTGGTGGAGCAGAAGCCCTTAAGGGATAGATTGTTAAGATAGTTAATATAAAAACAGCTTTATAGGAGAAAAAAATGTCTGAAAATATAGTAAAAAAAGCACAGGTACTCGGCGCTGTTATTGACGTTGAATTTGAACCTGGAAAACTTCCTCCGGTTCTGACAGCTTTGACGGTTACTAACCCGGCTATTGGTGACATGGAAGACAATCTTGTAATCGAAGTGGCACAACACTTGGGTGACAATGTTGTCAGATGTATTGGTATGGACGTAACTGATGGCCTTCAAAGAGGGATGCCTGTAAAAGATACAGGTTCTCCCATCATGATGCCTGTTGGTAAAGCATCTCTTGGAAGAGTTCTTAATGTTGTTGGTAGACCTGTTGATGGGCTTGGTCCCATTTCCCAGGAAAAAATGCTTCCCATTCACAGACATGCCCCTGCTTTTACGGAACAGGATACCACAGTAAGGGTTCTTGAAACCGGTGTTAAGGTTATCGACCTTCTTGTACCCTTCCCCCGGGGTGGTAAAATGGGTATGTTTGGTGGTGCCGGTGTTGGTAAGACAGTTATCATGATGGAAATGGTTAACAACATTGCCATGCAGCATGGTGGTATTTCCGTATTTGGTGGTGTTGGAGAAAGAACTCGTGAAGGTAATGACCTTTACCATGAAATGAAAGATTCCGGCGTTCTTCCAAAATGTGCTTTGGTTTATGGCCAGATGACAGAACCTCCGGGAGCAAGAATGAGGGTTGCACTTTCCGCTTTGACCTGTGCCGAGTATTTCCGTGATGAAGAAGGACAGGATGTGCTACTTTTTATTGATAATATCTTCCGTTTTACCCAGGCCGGTGCAGAGGTTTCAGCGACCCTTGGTCGTATGCCATCTGCGGTTGGTTATCAGCCAACACTTGCCGTTGACATGGGTGAGCTCCAGGAACGTATTACTTCAACTGACAAAGGTTCCATTACAGCAGTTCAATGTGTATACGTACCAGCCGATGACTTGACAGACCCTGCACCTGCAACCACATTTGCTCATCTTGATGGTACTGTTGTTCTTTCCCGCCAGATTGCAGAGTTGGGTATTTATCCTGCTGTGGATCCTCTTGACTCTTCATCCAGAATCCTTGATGCAGCATACATCGGGGAAGAACATTATAATGTTTCCCGTGTTGTTCAGCAGACCCTGCAAAAATACAAGGAACTTCAGGATATTATTGCTATTTTGGGTATGGACGAGCTTTCTGACGAAGACAAGATTACTGTACAGCGCGCAAGAAAACTACAGAAATTTTTATCTCAGCCTTTTCATGTTGCAGAAACATTTACAGGTACGCCGGGTAAGTTTGTCAAGGTCGAAGACACTGTAAGATCATTTAAAGAAATTATTGAAGGTAAACATGATGATATTCCAGAAAATGCTTTTTACATGGTTGGTTCTATTGAAGAAGTCATTGAAAGAGCAAAAACCTTATAAGTATCTGGAGGGATATCATGGCTGAGAAATTATTTCTTGAAGTGGTTACGCCACAGAAAGCAATTGTCAGTGAAGAAGTTGAAATTGTGATTGCTACGGGTTCAGATGGTGAATTTGGTGTACTCAAAGGGCATACCACATTCCTTACATCTTTAAAGATTGGAACGCTTCGGTATAAAGATGTCAAAGGGAAGGAAAGATATCTTTTTATAAACGGTGGATTTGCAGAGGTTTTGCCGGACAAGGTGACCATCCTGGCTGAGTCAGCCGAGCGTAGACGGGATATTGATGTTGAAAGAGCAACAAAGGCTAAAGAACGGGCTGAACAGCGTCTTGCAGCAAAGACTGATGATACCGATCTTGTGAGAGCTGAAGCTGCTTTGAGACGTGCAGTACATAGGCTTAAGATCAAATAGACAGAGATAAATTTGGCTTGAGCTTATCAAAATTATAATAGAAGAATCAGAGTGTTAAATAAAAAAGGGGGTGCTTTAGTGGGTTTGAAGCATTCCCTTTTTGCTTGGCAGATCCAAATATATTTTTGAAAACTGTATGCACTAAAGGGGATGACGATGGAGTATAATGATGTTGGTGTTGTTATTCTTGCGGCTGGTAAGGGAACCCGGATGAAGTCAGATATTGCCAAGGTGCTTCACAAGGTTGGCGGTAAATGTATGATTGTCCATGTAATTGAATGTGCAAGAAAAATTGCCCGGGACAATGTGCATGTTGTTGTGGGTCACCAGGCGCATGAAGTGAAAAGGGAAATCAAAAAGTTTTTTAAAGTAAAATTTGCCATGCAAGAACAGCTTTTGGGAACAGGTGATGCGGTTAAGGCTGCCATCCCAGGCTTGAAATCCAGCATTAAAGATGTTGTGGTATTATGCGGAGATGTGCCTTTGATCCAGGAGAGCACATTAAAAAACATGGTGGAGGAGCATAAAAAAAAACAAATTAAATTATCTGTTCTTGCAATAGATTTAGATGATCCCACAGGCTATGGACGTATTGTACAAGATGAACTAAACAATATGGTTTGCATTAAAGAAGAGGCAGATGCCAGTGAAACAGAAAAGAAAATTAAAAAAATAAACACTGGGATTTATTGTTTTGATAAAAAACTTCTCATATCTGTTATTGCTGAATTAAAACCTGATAATAGCCAGAAAGAGTATTATTTGACAGATGTTATCGAGATAGCACAAAAAAGATATGAAAAAATAGTGGTTATCACTATGGATGATCCCGGGCAGGTTATTGGTGTGAATACGCTTGAAGAGCTTGAAAAAGCTGAATATCTGATCCAACAGCGTGGCAAATGAATTGCCTTGACTTTATGAAATATTTTGAATTATACTGAACACCAATAAGCTTTGTGAGATTATGGAAATGGGTAACGAACGTATTAAACAAAAGTTTGATGATATCAATGATAAAATTGATTTTATGATTGAATTTTGCCATGAACTCCCGCAGGAAAATAAGGAGTTGGTGTTAAAAATCAGGGGCCTTGAAT
This sequence comes from Desulfobacula sp., assembly GCA_027858355.1. Next base: position 3,962 of record JAQICW010000152.1, on the reverse strand, counting down.
CAGAACTTGATACAAAAAATGAAACTGAAAAACAATTTTCAGAACAAGATGAATTGATTCAATCTAAAATTGACGGGCTTTTGAAAAAACTGAATTATTTTTCAAATAGCGCACCAGGAGAGTATTCATCAAACCTATGACCGAAATTATGTCGGAAAAGGAATTTCATTGGATGAAATTGTTGTAATTGATCTTTTTGGAGAAGAGTTTAGATTTAAACCTGATAATCAGGTTGAAAATCCGGAACGGGTTGCACTGTATTTAAAAAAATATATAAAAGAAGCTGAAGGAGCGTTTCAAAATAAAACCTTAGGGAAAAATAAAATTGCAATATTGTTGTTAGCAGCCATGAATTTGTCTAAGGATTTTCATGAACTTAAGGTGCAACACACTGAGCTTGAAAAAGAGATGGATAAAAAAATTTCATTCTTGATAAAAAAAATTGATAAAGGAATTGAATGGCCAAAGGAATATCCATTGTTATAAATTTTTACCCCTGCAATGTGCGTGATTGTGAGACAGTCTTTGTCCTAACGCATAGTAAAAAGGGAGTCCACACTTTTACTGGTGTGCTAAGTTCCTCGAAGGTAAGGAAAAGCCTAAAGGTATAATTGGACACCCACCTTTTGAACCACTGGTTCAAAGTCTTAACAAGCAACACGGCAGTTTGTGGGGGTAATTGTAACAATTAACAAGTCATTTAATTCTATCCTTCCCAACATTTCATCCCATTTCATATTTTTACAATCATAATTTTTATAAAAATAGACCTTTATAAAAATATGTTATAAAATTAGACAATTACAACATTTTGTGTTGAGGTTAATATAATTTAGGAGAATTTTTTAATGGAATATACGGTTGTACTCTCATCTATTGCTGTGGTTTTGTTGGGGTTGGGAGTCGTTGCCTTCTTGATTTTTAGAAAAAAAACAATTCAGGAGAGCCTTAATATTTAAGAAGAGCAAAAACATATAATTGAAGAGGCCAAAAGAAAAGCGGGAACCCTGTTAAAAGAAGCCAAATTGGAAGCTAAGTCCAGGCTTTTGGAAATGAAGAGTGATTTTGATTCGGAAACGGAGGAAACCCGTGCTGAATTAAAAAAAGAAGAGCGCAGACTTTCCAAAAAGATTGAGAAGCTTGATAAACAGGAAGAACTATTATCAAAACGGGAATTAAGTTTTCAAAAAAATGAAATTGCACTTGAGGAAAAACTTGCATCAGTTACTAAAACAGAGAGCCACTATAAAGCGTTGTTAGAACAGACCAAGAAAGAACTTGAAAAAGTATCAGGGCTTACCCTTGAAGAGGCAAAGGATCTTTTGCTTAAGGCCATGGAAGAAGAGGCCAGGCACGAAGGTGCCAAACTGATTAAAAAGATTACCAGTGAAGCAAGAGAGAATGCAGATAAAGAAGCCAAAAAGATCATCTCAACTGCCATTCAACGGTATGCCGGGGATTATGTGGCAGAGCGAACTGTTTCAGTTGTTCATCTTCCAGGAGATGAAATGAAAGGCAGAATTATTGGCCGTGAAGGAAGAAATATAAGGGCACTTGAGGCGGCTACAGGGATTGACCTGATTATTGATGATACACCTGAAGCGGTTATATTATCAGGGTTTAACCCGGTTCGAAGAGAAGTTGCCAGGATTGCTCTTGAAAAATTGATAGCAGACGGAAGAATTCATCCTGCAAGGATTGAAGATGTTGTTGCCCGGTCAACGGAAGAAGTGGATCTTGTTATTAAGGAAGCCGGGGAACAGGCAGCTTTTGATTTGGGTGTCCATGGTATTGATCCTGAATTGATCAAAGTTATAGGCAAGCTCAAGTTTAGAACCAGTTATGCCCAGAATGTATTACAGCACTCTATTGAAGTTGCTTTTTTGTCAGGCGCCATTGCAGCCGAGCTGGGGTTGGATATTAAATTGTCCAAACGTATGGGATTGTTACATGATATTGGAAAAGCCGTTGACCATGAAGTGGATGGTGCCCATGCCATCATCGGTGCAAACCTTGCTAAAAAATATGGTGAAAGCGAGCGTGTGGTCAATGCCATTGGAGCCCATCATGAAGATCAGATGCCTCAATCAGTGTATGATTACATTGTTCAGGCAGCTGATGCCTTGTCCGGTGCAAGACCAGGGGCTAGAAAAGAAAGTCTGGAGAATTATGTCAAACGGCTGGAAGACCTTGAGAATATTGCTAACGCCTTTAACGGGGTTATCAATACATATGCGATCCAGGCAGGTCGTGAAATACGGGTCATTACGGAGAGTGAAAAGATTAGTGATGAAAGTGCAGTGCTTCTTTCCCGCGATATTGCCCGCCAAATAGAAGAAAATCTAACATTCCCGGGTCAAGTTAAGGTTGTTGTGATTAGAGAAACAAGAGCAGTAGAGTATACTAAGAAATAAAGGGCAAAAAAACGCATGAGTGTCTTATCGGTACTAAAAGAACGTGGATTTGTTGAAGACCTTACCCATACGGAAGGATTAGAAGATTATTTAGCCAATAACAGAGCAACCTGCTATATTGGATTTGACCCGACGGCAGCAAGTCTTCATGTTGGAAGTCTTGTTTGTATAATGGCCTTGGCTCATATGCAAAGACATGGGCACAGACCCATCGCATTGGTTGGCGGTGGGACAGGTTTAATCGGTGACCCTTCCGGAAAAACTGAACTTCGTAAAATTATTACCCAGGAAGAGATTGATGAAAATAAAAAGGGTCTTTGGCTTCAATTATCCCGGTTTCTTGATTTTTCCGAGGATAAAGCATTGTTGCTGGATAATGCTTCCTGGTTGACAAAACTTGAATATATTCCATTTTTACGAGATATTGGCAGGCATTTCAGCGTCAACCGAATGGTAAAGGCAGAAAGCTATAAAGCTCGTATGGAATCTGAAGACGGGCTTACCTTTATTGAATTTAATTACATGCTGCTTCAGGCCTATGATTTTATGCAGCTTGCCAAATCATATGATTGTTTTTTGCAGATGGGCGGATCTGATCAATGGGGCAATATTGTTGCCGGAATTGATTTGACTCGTAGAACATTAGGAAAACAAGCCTTTGGAATTACCTTTCCTTTAATTACCACTGCAAGCGGTATAAAAATGGGGAAAACGCATAAAGGTGCAGTATGGCTTGATGCCCAAAGATTCTCTCCCTATGAATATTACCAGTTCTGGGTAAATGCTGATGATGCAGATGTTGTAAGATTCCTTGCTTTGTTTACCTTTTTGCCAATGGAAGAAATTGATCAGGTAAGCCATATTAAAGGAGCTGATCTGAATAAAGCCAAAGCAATTTTAGCCTATGAAGCCACCAGAATTTGTCATGGAGAAGATGAGGCGATCAAAGCCTTGAAAGCATCAGTATCCATGTTTGGGAATATAGATATACCCAGGGATCTTTTAACCTCCAGCAGTATTCCAAGAGGTAGTCATTTGGTTACAAATGAGAAATCCGTGCCAGCTTCATCTTATAATAAAGATGATGTTCTAGGGAAGATTTCCATAATTGACTTATTCATGGGTGCAGGCTTGTGTAAATCCAAATCAGATGCCAGAAGGCTTGTCCAACAAGGAGGGGCTTATATTAATGGTAATAGGGCAGTCTCACTGGATCATGTTATTACAGCAGATGATATTGAAAAAAATGAAATTTTGCTAAGAGCCGGCAAGAAAAAATATCATAAAATTATTTTGAATTAGACTTAAAAAATAATTGACAAAAAAAAACGCTGCATGTATATTGTCCAAGTTTTGTCGATCACATAAAGCGTGATCAAAAATGTAGGTTTGATCTTTGAAAATTGGTCAGTGAGAAATTTTAAGCTAAGTCTAAAACAAGACTTTAAAGAGTTTAGTAGTATAGGATTATAACTGGAGAGTTTGATCCTGGCTCAGAATGAACGCTGGCGGCGTGCTTAACACATGCAAGTCGAACGAGAAAGGGAT
>JAQICW010000148.1 GCA_027858355.1 Desulfobacula sp. | reverse complement strand
TATTAAAAGAAACCATTGACACACTCGGCATCGCAGGAGCAGAATGTGACGTGGCGGCAGGATATGGTCGCAACTATCTTCTGCCCCAGGGTAAAGCAATTTTTGCGACACCCCAGAACAGAAAAGTCATGGAACAGACAAAAGCAAAGCTTGAACTTCAGATTGCCAAAGAAAGAAAGATTGCTGAAGAAATGGCTGCTAAAATTAAAAACGTTGTATGTACAATCAAAGCCAAGGTTCATGAAGAATCCCGCCTTTACGGATCCGTCACTACCCATGACATCAAAGAATCTTTGAACCTTCAGGATATCATTCTTGAACGTCGTTCTATCCTACTTGCAGAGCCGATAAAAGAAATCGGTGAATACAAGGTGCCCATTCGTCTTTACAAGGATGTTGAACCTGAAATTACAGTCAATGTTATTGCTGAAGAAAAAGAAGGAAAATAATGTTTAAAATACATCCGGGAAGATGGTTAAATTTTCCCGGATGTATTTTTTAAAATTATCTTGTGCTGAAAAAAAACAACATATCTCAAGACCCCCTCTTAAGTAAAACGCCTCCCCATGATATTGATGCGGAAGAATCAATTTTAAGTGCCATATTTATTAACAACGACAGCCTTCTTGATATTATAGATATTCTATCCTATGAGGACTTCTACAAAGGCGCACATAAAAAAATATTCAAGGTAATTGTCGAACTTGCCACTAAAGAAGAGCCTGCAGATCTTGTCACAGTTGCCAATCGACTAAAAGAAAAAGGTGAGCTTGAAAGTATCGGTGGGGCCGCATTTCTTGCAGCCATTTCCGATGCAGCTCCCATTGCTGTAAATGCCGTCCATTATGCCAAAATCATTAAAGGCAAGGCCTCATTAAGACAATTGATAACAGCCTCATCTGACATTATTGAAAGATGCCTGAAAGACAAAGGTGATTTTGAAGATATTATTGATTTTGCAGAAAGCTCTATTTTTAATATTTCAGAAAAAAAATCAGGCACTTCCTTTCAAAGCCTGGGAGAATTGATCAATTTAAATATTGATAAACTTGAAGAGCAACAGGGAAAAGATGGTGGACTTTCCGGCATATCCTCAGGATATCCAAGATTAAACCAGATTACATCTGGATTGCAAAAATCTGATTTGATTATTCTGGCAGCAAGACCCAGCATGGGAAAAACTGCCTTTGCGTTAAATATTGCCAGAAATGTTGCCCTTAATGAACGTAAACCTGTTGCTGTTTTCTCTTTGGAAATGTCCAATGAACAGCTTTCCATGAGACTGCTTACCTCGGAGGCCCGCATAGATTCAAACAGGCTTAGAACAGGCTTTATAAGCCAGGAAGACTGGCAAAATGCAACTGATGCAGCTGGTATTTTAAATGAATTGCCAATTTTTATTGATGACTCGCCCAACATTACTGCAATGGAAATAAGAGCAAAAGCAAGAAAGCTTTATCAAAGAAATAATGAGCTTGGCCTGATTATCGTGGATTACCTTCAACTCATGAAACCCCCGTTCAGGACGGATCGAAGAGACCTTGAAATTGCTGAAATATCAAGATCTTTAAAAGCGCTTGCCAAAGAACTGGATGTTCCGATTATTGCTTTATCCCAGCTGAATCGTATGCTGGAACAACGTTCTGATAAACGTCCCATGCTGTCTGATCTTCGTGAGTCAGGTGCTCTTGAGCAGGATGCTGATATTGTTGCATTCATCTACAGGGATGAGGTCTACAATAAAGAGCCGGATAATCCTAAAAAAGGGACTGCTGAAATTATCGTTGCTAAAAACAGAAACGGTGCTACAGGCACTGCTTTTATGCATTTTATTGGTCAATTTACACGTTTTGAAGAACTTGCTCCGGATTCATACCAGGAATTTGAATGAAGAAAAAATTGTATGGTAACACTTCCGGCCTGAGAAACACCCAGATCAAAAGAATAGAGAATCTATATGACTACGGCACTCCACCCCAGTATATTATTGACCCTGAACTTGCCCGGCTTTTAGTTGAACTATCCCATGATATAAGGCGGCAGATCGGTGTGCTCATTGATCGGAACGGTACTATCATCTATGTGATTGTCGGAGAGTCCCACAAAATTGTCATTCCCATCACTTCAGGATATATGGCCCTTCCCGGCAAACTAAAAGGCCTTCGCCTTTTTCATACCCATTTAAAAGACGAGCCCCTGACAAGGGATGATTTAACAGACCTTGCACTCTTGCGGTTGGATTATATCACGGCTATTTGCATTTCACAGGATGGTAAACCAGGAATAGTTTACTCAGGACATATTCTCCCGGATGAGGATTCAGATCCATACCAGGTTCTCGAACCCAGCACAGTTCAAAAACTAAATATTGATTGCCTGTCTCAAATTCTGGCACTTGAATCTGAGCTGACGAGAAAAAATTCTTTATACAAACCTGAATCAGGCAGAGAAACCGCATTTTTAATCAATGCAACGACTTCAGATCCAAAAGACGCTTATGCCTCCATTGAAGAACTTAAAGAGCTTTGCAAAACAAGTCGTATCAATGTGATTGGTACTGCCGTCCAAAGAAGAAAAACCATTGATCCAAAATTTGTGGTGGGTAAAGGAAAACTTTCAAGCCTGATCATTCAGGCGATTCAAAAGTATGCCACCCTGCTGGTGTTTGACAGGGAACTCTCGTCATCCCAGATTCGTTCCATTACTGATTTTGTTGAAATGAAGGTCATTGACCGGACTCAACTGATCCTGGATATCTTTGCCAAACAGGCAAAGTCAAGGGAAGGTAAATTTCAGGTGGAACTTGCCCAGATGGAATATCTCTTACCACGATTGATCACCAAAAACACTGCCATGTCAAGATTGACAGGTGGAATAGGTGGCAGAGGGCCTGGTGAAACAAAACTTGAAATCAACCGACGGCGGGTCAATGAAAGGATTAACCGGTTAAAAAAGGAAATTGGCAAAATCCGCAAACAACGGCACCAACAAAAATCCAGACGTAAAAGAAAGGATTTACCCATTATCTCAATTGTTGGTTATACAAATGTTGGCAAATCAACACTTTTGAATACCTTGACCCAAAGTAAGATCATGGCAGTCAATCGTCTGTTTGCAACCCTTGACCCTTCCAGCAGACGTTTAAGATTTCCAAGGGATACGGAAGTCATTATCACAGATACGGTCGGATTTATCCGAAACCTTCCAAAAGATTTAATGGAAGCATTCCATGCCACCTTGGAAGAACTGACGGATGCAGATATTATCCTCCATGTGATAGATATCAGTAATCCCCGGTATCAGCAGCAAAAAGACTCTGTTGAAAAAATTCTTAAAGATTTAAAATTAGATGCTATCCCTACCCTCTATGTATTTAACAAAATAGACAGGGTTGATCTTGATTCTTTTGATAATAAATGGCTATTAAACCAGGGGGTTCTTATTTGCGCCACTCAAAAGCAAACTCTGAAACCATTGGTTGAAAAATTAGAATCAATGGTTTCCATATAAAAAAAAATTAAATGTTGACCAATAGATTTTTTTACTCTAAATAAACAAAAAAAATAATTTATATTATGGAATAACAATGGAAATAAAACAACTGGGCCAGATTCTTAACGATAATTTGTTTAAAAAGGACTCCATGGACATGCCTGATTGTTTTGGAGAATTTAATAAAAAGAACAGGCTCTGCTCAAAATATTGCTCAATATCTATACGATGTTGCATCATGCATAATAAAAATCCAAAAATTGATGTTTTGGAAAAACTATTAATCCACAACCAATATGCAATAAAACTCCAATGATTTTCTTGTTTGGAATATCAAAAATGTGAAAATTCAGATGCTTTTGTGTTTTTCTTTTTTCTATTCAGTTTTCTATTCAGTTTTCTATTCAGTGAAAAATCTTGCCGGGATTTAATATATTCTGAGGATCAAATACCTTTTTAATCCCTTTCATAAGTTCAATTTGTATTACACCGATTTCCCGGGGCAGGTATTCGAGTTTGGTCATACCGACACCGTGTTCTCCAGTAATGGTCCCCCCTAAGCTTAATGTGGCATTAAAAAGCTCATCAACAGCCTTTTCTGCCCTTTCTGACTCATCGCCATCTGCTTTGTTATACATGATATTGCAATGAATATTTCCATCGCCTGCATGGCCAAAACTGACCACTTTTAAACCCGACGTCTTTTGTATTTCTTGAATTACTCGAACCATATCAGGAATTTTATCTATGGGAACAACAATATCTTCGTTAATTTTATTTGTTGCAATTTTATACAGCACAGGAGACAAAGCTTTTCTGGCATCCCATAATTTTTGTGCCTGGGTTTGATCTTTTGCAACTAACACATCCAGTGCATCATAGGAAAAGCAGAGTTTTTTTATATTTTCAGCATCTTTTTCAACCATGTTGAGATCTCCATCCAGCTCCAGGATCAACATGGCTTTAATGCCTTCAGGCAAATCAAAGCTAAGAGAGTCTTTTACAAGGTCAAGACAGGCTTCATCCAAATATTCAACACACCTTGGGACAGTGGCCTCCTTCATGATACGGGATACGGTTTGGGCAGCCTTTTGCAAGCTGTCAAAAAAAACAGCCATTGTTTTAATGGTTTCAGGCTTGGGCAATAGCTTTAAAGTAATTTCAGTGACCACTGCCAATGTGCCTTCAGACCCCACAATCAATCTCGTCAAGTCATACCCGGCAACCCCTTTTGCTGTGGAAACCCCTGTTTTAATAATTTCTCCTGACGGCAGTACTGCTCTTAATCCCAGGACATAATCCCGTGTCACCCCGTATTTTACAGCCCTTGGTCCTCCTGCGCACTCACCAATATTTCCCCCAATGGTACAAACGGATGAACTTGCGGGATCAGGTGGATAAAACAAACCTTTTTCTTCTACGCTTTTGTGAATATCTGAAACAATAACACCGGGCTGTACTCTCACTAAAAAATTATTTTCATCAATATCAAAAATTTTGTTCATGCGGCTTGTGACTATTACAAGGCCCCCTTTGACCGGCACAGACCCACCCGTCATTCCAGAACCGGCTCCACGAGGTACCACAATCAATTTTTCTTTTGAAGCCAGTCTTAAAATCCGGGCAACTTCATTTTCCGAGCCTGGAAATATAATTGCATCAGGAAGAAAAGAGGCACCTGTTGCATCATAGGAATAACACAACAATTCTTCTTTTTCTCTTGTTACGTATGATTTTCCCGATATTTTTTGAAGATGCCTGTAAAGAGAATTGGAAAGTCCCATTTAAAGTTTTCCTGATTCGATTTTTTTTGAAAGATACTTTATTTGTTCACAAATAACGCTTTTTTGCTTTAATTCTCTTTCTACTGCATTGATGGCATATATGGCAGTTGCATGATATTTATTATAACTATTACCAATTTTTTTTATCGGCTGATCCGTATATTTTCTGGAAAGAAAAATAGCCATTTGCCTTGGCTTGACAATTCTATTTTTTCTGGAGGCAGACATAATATCTATTTCTGTAATTGAAAATTCTTTACAAACCATTTTTTTAATAGATTCAACCGTAATTCGTTTTTTTGCTTTTGTAATATTAGCCAGAACACTTTTTGCCAGCTCAATATCAATATTATACCCCATTAAATGACCTTTTGCAGCCACACCAAACAAACCGCTTTCAAGTTGCCGGACATCATCACACAATTCCTGGGCAATGTACTCAGTTACCTGATTGGGAATGTCATATCCAAAAATTTTGGATTTCTTTTTTAATATTCTGACCCGGGTTGCATAATCTGGTCTACCAATTTC
>JAQICW010000136.1 GCA_027858355.1 Desulfobacula sp. | reverse complement strand
ATGAAATTGACAAAGATCAAACGTGTCCACAGCCAAAATTGCCTAAATCAAAGATCGAAAATTAGCTATAAAAAGCTTCACCTTAAGCCCCCTTTTGCCTTTCACGCCCCCATATAAAGAAGCTCAAGAAAAGGGTGTGTTCAGCTATGGAAACCGACTGTTCTGTGATTGGAAAAAGCTTTCGAATGAAAAAGAACAAGCCCGTTTTCGTTGGGGGAGTGCGATTACATACAGCCAGTTCTTTGAGGATTATCAGCGTTTTTTGTTCAGACCTGCTGAAATTTGTCAGGCCGCACCAATAAATCTAAGCAAAGAGAAGCTATTTGTTGTAAAGCTTGATCTGTCAAAATTTTATGATCGTATTGATCGCGACAAACTGATTGAGGAAATAGAAGAAATCGTCAAGGACTATTCTATCGGATTTGAGGCGCATGTCCCGGATCAGGTTATCCTTGATGATTTTTACGAACTCTTAGGAGACATTATGGGCTGGAAATGGAGTAACTCAGCAAAACTTGCAAACGAGTCTCTGGAGGATGTTGGTTTACCTCAGGGGTTGGTTGCAAGCGGTTTCTTTGCAAACGCCTATATGCATAGATTTGATCAAGAGATGGGTAAGCTAATTGGAAAGACCCTCAAAGAAGACGGACTACAATTTCGGTTACTTGATTATTGCCGGTATGTAGATGATCTATGTGTTGTTGTTGCTGTCAAAAAAAGTATAAAAGCTACTCAAGTTGAAAGTATAGTATCCACAAGGATTAGCAAAAAATTAAATAGGCATTGTAAAAAGCAGGAACTAAAACTGGAGCTAAATAAAGAAAAAACCGAGGCTATTGCTTGGGAGGATTTTGTTGGGCTCGGAAGTACCTCCCGATTTATGAGGGGGGTTCAAAAACAGATCAGTCAGGCACCGGATCCGGTAACGTTGGCAAATGCGACCGGCAATCTGGATCATTTGCTGTGGCTGGCAGACTCGGTAGACGGGGAAACGAGTGCCGGGACAAACATATTGGAGTTGGCTCATATTGAAAAGCCAAAGGCTGATGTTCGTGATGATACTATACAAAGGTTTGCGGCTAACAGATTGCGGACTGTACTCCGTCTTCGGAGAAGTATGGCAGACCCGCTAAAAAAGGATGAGAGTGGGTCCTCAAATTCTGTATCTGAAAGAGAGTCCCTAGATCATGAAATCGAAAATATTGCAAGAAAGCTTATTGCCTGTTTTGCAAAAAATCCTGCTTTAACAGGGGTTCTGAGATGCGGGCTGGATTTAAAACCTTCCCCGGACCTTCTTTTGCCTGTTTTGGATGCCCTGGAAGCCAAATTGTCAAATGGTAGTACCGATTTTGCCGACCAAGAACGAATGGTGGCCTTATATGTTTTGTCTGATCTTTTTAAAGCTGGTGCTGTGGAAACCGGTTTCGCAAGAGGGGAGAGTTATCCAGCCTCATCGGACATTGACGGATATAGAAGCGAACTCATAAGAATTGCTTTAGAACTTGTTAATCAGGATGATTTACCTTGGTTTGTCCATCAACAGGCTTTGCTGTATCTTGCGTCAATGCGATACCCGGTGCAAAAGAAGAACGGCGAACTCCTAAAGGAATATAGGGCACTGCACCGAGCTTTGAGATTAGAGAAACCAAGGTTCAAAAGGTTTTCAAGTGATTTTTGTGCTGGATTGATTGTGTTACAGATGACTGGTGATTATTCTAATTTTGAAACTTGGCTCTATAACTGGCTGAATCGTGAAGACGCTTCAAAAGCAGTAGAAATGGTTGATAGTATAGCATTATTGGCTCCCGGAATCTTGTCGGCAGTCTGCAGAAAATGGAAGAAAAATCCAAGAAAAATGTGGTATCGGCATGCCCTTGAAACTTACATTGCGCCTTTTAAACCTATAAGTAGGTTAAAAAGCCTTGTTAACTGGGATGGGCAGGTCCGGCCGCTTGCTGCAATCGTCAGTCACCCTGAAAATCCTTTTGTTCAGGAAAATGCTCTGCTGAAACTTGCCGAAACATTAGTTGAAAGCTATTTGCAGGACAAGATACCATTAGATGACGACCTAACATTATGCAACCTTGAAGTGGGTAGCGACAATTGGGGAGCCATTCAAACTCCAGGGGGCAATCTATCTGTTTTCTATGAGGAAGATGACAGAACGTTGCCTTGTTACGAAACACCAACCTGGTGTCAGGAAGATACGGAATGGGCGTACCATCTGGGCCGAATATTAAGATCATCTATTATCGGCAAGGAAGATTTTACGCTTCGTTATTACCCGGAAAAAGACGTTCTGGGGGCGGGGTATAGAAAGTTAGAGAATAGTTGGTATAAGCGCAGAGTTGGGTTAATGCCGGTTTCCGCAGGGCTTGGGGAAGAAGTTACACCAATCCCTCCATGGATGAATGAATTGATTCTGTCATTGCTTCAGTGGCCAGGATTAGAAATCAGCGGGGAACATTCAAAGGAATTTAAAAAAATTAAAACTCCGGCCGAACTATTGGGTGTTTTGAGGAAGCGTAAAGATGAATTAGCAGGATATTTTGGAACATTGTCGAACCTTCCGGTCTGCCTCCTTCCCGCATATGAAGATGATGAAAGAGATCTTTCACACTTTAAAGTTGCAATCGTACAGACCCTGATGCCGAGAATGAAAGATTTTTGCACCCATAACCCTACTTACTGGAAGCCTGAATACCGCCCCCAGCATCGTGCACACCTTGCTTCAATGTGCCGCCTTCTGGCACAGCAAATGGCAAGTAATCAGATTGCATCCAGCATTAGTGATAGCCGGACACATCTTGACCTGATAGTCTTTCCTGAGCTTTCCGTTCATCAAGATGATATGTGGTTGCTTTCACGGCTTTCTGATTTAACAAAGGCTACTATTTTTGCCGGTCAAACTTACATTGACCATCCATATCTTGGGCAGCCCATAAACCGGGCTGTCTGGTTACTTCGCCAGAAAGGCCGGTCCGGCAGGAGCCTAATACAGGCATTTCAGGGTAAAAAGCATATCACTGGGGAGGAAGAGCACATGGGGATTGCCGGGCATAGACCCTTCCAAATTGTTGTAAATTTTAAAGACAAGAAAGGGAAAAAAGCCAATCTTTCAGGGATTATCTGTTATGACTCTACCGATTTGAAATTGGCAGCGGATTTAAGAGAAGTGACTGATGGTATGTTAATAGCTGCACTGAATAAGGATATTAACACTTTTGACACTATGGTGCAGTCGCTTCAATATCACATGTTTCAACCCGTTGTATTGAGCAATACAGGCGAGTTTGGTGGATCTACGGCTCAGGCACCGTATAAAGAGAAATATGATCGATTGATATCGCACATTCATGGGGCCAATCAGGCGATGGTCAGTATCTTTGAAATTGATTTGTTAGCATTTAAGGACCATCGAAATCCAAAAGCCCCCAAAGAAAAGAAAACTGCGCCTGCTGGATATAAAGGCCGAAGGCTTTAAGTAGAATGAAATCTTTTTGATTCTCAATTTTAAAGGGAAATTCAATGGAAAAAGATGAAATCAAAAAAATCTATGAAAATTATAAAGCAGAGATTGAGGCGGCAACAAAAGATCAAAAAAATGATTCCATGGATGTTGCGTGGTTTTTTAAAAAATGAATAACCAATTGAATTTAAAGGCTGATATATTAGAAACAGACTTTCTTCAGCATTATAGTGAGAATGCATCTCATTTGATGTGGTTTCTTGGTGCCGGTACTTCTCGAACAGCAGGCTTGCCAACAGCCACAGATATTATTTGGGAATTAAAACATAAATATTACTGTTTACATGAAAACCAGGATTTGCAGTCCCACGACATAAACAACAACGCCATTAAGAAAAAAATTCAAGCATACATGGATAGCAAGGAATTTCCGGCTCTTTGGAGTACTGAAGAATATTCATTCTATTTTGATTTGATTTTTGGAAAAGATCTTAAATCGCAACAAAAATATATCCAAAAAGCTCTTTCAAACGAAAAGTTTTCCCTAAATATTGGACATCGTGTATTAGCTGCCTTGATGGAGATGAAAAAGGCAAGGATTGTTTTTACGACAAATTTTGACAGTGTAATTGAAATGGCTTTTGCGGCAGTTACCGGAAAGAACTTGTCAGCTTTCCATCTGGAAGGTTCATACGCAGCTTTAGATGCGCTTAATGGCGAGCATTTCCCTATTTACGCTAAAAACCATGGTGATTTTCGATACCAGAAAATGATGAATCTTACCGAAGATTTGATAAACAATGATACCGAGATTCAGAAATGTTTTTTGGCGGCCGCTACAAGATACGGGCTTGTTGTATCTGGCTATAGTGGGCGCGATAATAATGTAATGTCAATGTTTCGCAAAGCGCTTGAGCAGAACAATGCGTTTCCTCAGGGGCTATTTTGGACAGTACCAAGAATATCAGGGGCAGAAGAAAATGTGTGGAAAATTATTGCATATGCTAAAGAAAAAGGTGTGCGAGCCCAAATGGTGGAAACCGGAACCTTTGACGAAATGTTGTCTAAAATATGGAGACAGGTAGAAGGTAAACCCCAATCATTGAGGGATAAAGTGAGGACTGCCCACGTTAAAAGAGTTTCTATTTCTCTCCCTAAACCTGGAATTCAATTTCCAATCTTGCGCACCAACGCCTTACCTGTAATACTTTCCCCTACTCATTGCGGTATGGTCGAGATGAATAGCACCATCACATTTGGTGAACTTAAAAAAAGAATTATTGAAAAAAAACCAAATGCGATTCTGACCTATACCGACCAAATATTATTTTGGGGAGATAAGGAAGAGATTGTAAAGGTGCTTCCAGATGGGAAAAGCCATAAAGTTCGGCCCTTTGTTTTTGAGAATGGCGTATTAAGCGTATCAACATCTTCTTTTCTAAAATCTTTTTTCGAAGAAGCACTTGCGAAAGCTCTTTGCCACGGTAAACCTCTATTTTTACGCCGCAAGAATAGAACTCACTATATAGTCGTTCCGCACCATGCTAAAAACAATAAATTGTTTGTCGGTTTGCAAAATGTACTGAAGTTCAAAGATAAACCCGGCTATATTACAGGAAATGTACCAAGATTAAAGGATATTACTTGGGCGGAGTCTGTGTCGATCCGACTTGAAGAACGTGATGGTCGACTTTGGGTCATGCTTAGGCCTGAAATTTGGATCAAGCCGCTTTCAAAACGTCGAGAAGCAAAAGATTTTTTGCGTCAACGAGGTTTGTATAGGTATAATAATCAGTCGTATCATCTTTTAGACGCATGGATTAAAAGCTTACTTGGCGAAGTGGGAACGGGGGATAAAATCAAAATATCATGCTTCCCAGATACAGAATATAGCGCTGGTTTCGAAATTGGAACTCGTACTGCCTACAGCCGTGGAGGTGACCATGGTAATTGATATTTCAAACCTTCCTGCACGCTCCATCTTGCCAGAGCCTCGGCTTCTGTTTAAGGAGAACAATACAGATACGCACCCTCTTCGTGGACTCTCGCAACATGGTCCGTATAGTGCTGGCTTGGGCTTACCCGGTCAGGTTCGGTTAGCCTATCTGGCACCTGCTGAACAAATGAGCAGATTGGATAGCATTGTATCAGAACTTGGCAATCCTGCCGCTCCGAAAGAAGCCCTCAATTATTATATTCAGTATCCAGGTTTTGAAAAGTTATTCCACATTCCGTTGGTTGGACCATCCCAAGTTTTGAAATGTGCTATGTGTGAAGAATGTGAGGCGCTTGCAATTTCTGGAAACGGAATTGCCCTCGTGAAAAAAATACTTCAATCTATAACAGGCTTGCTTAGGCAAAAACATGCATTTGATGTACTTATCATTTATCTGCCTCCAAACTGGAAAGCGAGTTTCGAATATGATGGTTTTAATCTGCATGACCGAATAAAAGCCAAGGTTGCACCGCTTGACCTACCAATTCAAATAGTCAACGACATAGCATTTACTCGAAATTGCAGAGCTAATGTGATGTGGGGTATCAGTGTAGCCCTTTATGCGAAGGCTGGCGGAATCCCATGGAAACTTGCCGATTGGGATAAGGATGAAGCTTATATTGGTCTCAGCTATGCCATAAAGAAGACGGCGAATGGTCAAGATTACACGACCTGTTGCAGCCAGGTATTTGACCCGGATGGTACTGGTTTTGAATTTGTTGCCTACGATACTCGTGAATTTGAGACGGATCGCAAGGGCAATCCATATCTCAGTTATCAGGAAATGCAGTCGGTTCTATCCAAGAGTTTACAACTATATCAAAATGGTCATAATGGGCGTATTCCACGCAAGATTTATGTCCACAAGACAACACATTTCACTGAGGAGGAAATACAGGGGGCCTTCGATGCTTTTGGCTCCAATACTGAAATTGAACTTGTTCAGATCATAAGGAATACAAACTGGTATGGACTAAAAGTAGACGGTCCAAGAAGAGTAGGCCAGAAATCTGGTCCTGCTCCTTATCCAATCGACCGTGGTATATATCAACCCTTGACCGGTTCAGAGTGCCTTCTCTGGACGCAAGGCAGCGTGATAGGGGTCAACCCTCAGCGAGCAAATCAACCGGTTTTTAAAGAAGCCGCGCTCAAACCACTTCCTAGTCCCATAATGTTGCGCCGTTTTTCCGGTGTCGGAGGTTGGCACGACACTTGTTCAAGCATTTTGGCTCTGACAAAAGTAGACTGGAACAACAATACACTCTACAAGACGATCCCTGTTACTCTTGTGTATTCACAGGTATTTGCGAATGTTGTAAAACAGACCCCGGATATTGTGAACGAAATATACGATTACAGGTTCTTTATGTAACTTGCTGCTATAATTTCAGAATTCAGAGGATACGATATTTAATTTCAACAAGCAAAATGAAGCGGATAAACCGCTTATTTGGGGTGTTACGAAGCCTTATGGAAAAAATTTTGGCTTTTTAGGTGCCTCTTACTGTTACTTTTTTTTGATGAAGACGCTTCGTACTGAGATTTTTTTTATAATCAACCATACCCAAAAAAGATCAATCACCATAAATGAATTTTTTATTTATATAATTGGAATTGTACAAAATTTCTTTCCTATACATCTATAGTTAATATTGAAAATTGGAGAATATGATGGCCGTATTGTGGGAACCTTCCAGTAAAATTCTAAATATAAAAGAGAGCTTAAATTTAGCAACTTTTGACAAACTAAAAGTGTTGATTGATGAAGCCGATTTATTTAGGAGAGGTAGAGTTTTAAAAATCAGCTTGAAGCACATAAATTTTTGCACGCTTTTTGGTACAATTTCCTTATGCACAGTAATTAGTAGAATTGTATCTTCAATGATCACTGTTGAAATCGAACCACCAGATAATGAAATTGCTTCCGGCTTCTTACGCTTTTATGGTTTTGAAACTTTATTATCTAAAAGCAGGTCTTCCGGTTCTGTTAGATTCATCACTAAATTATCCACACAAAAGAAAAAATTTGGCAGCCGTATTTTTCATTCCATTCCGATATTCTTCCAAAAAGATATCGAAAAATTCTTAGACCCACTAATGATATCGAAATGGGCTGATAATTTGGAGCCAACTCTGCGACAAGCAGATTTTTTTAGAAATGGAAAATTCTCTCGAATCATATCAGCTGAACTTACAAGAAATATAGTCGATCATGCCAACCTTTTAGATTTTGCAACAGATGAGAACAAATGTTTTGGTGCGATTTCTATGAGGGTGATGCAGATAGATGATGTTAAAAATAATATTGACTGGTTAAACCATTGTTATGGTGTTGAAAAAAAAGATTTTCTACAAAGATACGCTAAAACAGGGTTTGTTGAAATATGTGTTTGTGACCCTGGTGTAGGTATCTTCAGAACGTTAGAAAACTCTTTTAAAGCAAGATACAAAAATGATAAAAACGAAGACTACCCATTTCCTCAAAATCATCATGATTTCCATGAATATAGTACAAAGGTTATTGAATATGCCTTTGATGAATTGGGTAGTTCAAATTTGGGTAGCAGCTCTTGGGCTTCAGATTCACATGCTTTATCGCGAATAATAGGTCTGACTAACTCTTATAATGGAATTTTAGAATTATACACAGGCAATTGTCATGTTCAATATAGGCTTGATAAAAAAGCTCTTTATTTAAATGAAGACGGGATTGGTTATAAATCGAACTCAAATTTTGTAAATTGTGATTATGGCACATTCTTTCAAATTCTTTGCCCTCTCCAATTCCCCGAAAACTACAATTTTTCGATCAAACAAACAAGGCAAGAAAAGCGACATCCAAATTTTAAAGAAAAGCCTGGCTATTATTTAATGAATGATGAATTTCAGATAAGAGATTTTTCTTCTCCAATGACTTTTATAAACAAAATTAAAAACTTAACAAATGATATCTTATCTAAAAAAGTAACAAGACCTATCGTTTTTGATTTTTATAGAACCAGCCATTGGAGGTCGGAGTATTTTGCTGTATTTGTATCGAAACTAGGAAACGTTTTAAGAAAAAGAAGCTGTATTTTCGTTGAAGTTGATCAAAGTTTTGCAAATGAGATTTTAGAAAGAACTTTTGATAGTGTAATTAAATCAAAAAATATTTTTTTAAAATCGCTTATTGATTTTCATAGAGTGATTCCGGCATTAACCACTAGCGGTGAATTGCATTGGATTGGAAGCCCAGACAAATCCATCGATATAGCTTTAAACAGCCTAATTATTGAACCAAGATCAATTGAAAATGTTATGTCAGAAATTAAATTATTTTCCTCCCAAAACTCGTCTCAACCTGACCCTGAAACCCTCTATAGCATTTTAAAAGTCGCAGTTAATCAATATTTTGAACCTAAAGAAGTTGGAGGGAATACTGTTTGGGAGTGTATATATAATGACCAATTATTTTTCTATTTTCATCGAACCACTTTAAACAAAAAAATATCTGAATTTATTGACAAATCCAAATCTTTTCGTGGTGATGGGAAAAAGAAGGCTTTCTTATTACCTAATCAAAAAAAATATACTTATAATTTTCTTGAATGCTCTAGACTTCTTCAGGATGAGCGGTTTCGGCATGAAATATCCGAAATTTTATATAGAATGATTCAAAATGCCTTAAATGGAAAAGAAAAACCTACACTTTTTCTTTGTACAAGTGCTCCATCATTGATTCTTGCAAGTTCCTTAAGAAAATATTTTGATCCGAAACCAATAATTGCAGATCTTGGGCATTATTTTGATGAATCAAAAATTGAAATAGTAATAGAGTCAATTGAAGAATCGAGTTCAATTGTTCTAATTCAAGATATCTTGAGTTCGGGAAAATCTGTCGCAAAAATAATATCCTACTTGCAATTAAATAATAAAAATTTGTTAGCGGTTGCTTGCTTATTTGAAATATCCCATCACCAGTTATCATCGAAATTCGAAGTTGGTGAAACAAAATTAAGAGATTTTGGAGAAGGCAAACAAAAAGCAAAGAATATCCCTACAATCAGTCTCGTTAAAATGGAACCTGTTGAAGAAGTGAAAATGAAGGATTTGTCAAAAATAGACGATTCAAATAGATTTTGGATTGAACCTTATTCATTGCATCCTTTTTCGTTAGAAGCTCTTTTTAAATCTGGCCAAAAATATTTACCAGGAATAGGGAAGTTAAGTACGCTAAACCAGAAAGAAACTATTGATTTTTTAGAAGAACATGATGGACTAAGATTGGGTCATTTTCTCTTTGAGAATCACCATTTTAATCTCGTCACTAGGATGCGTCATTATTTTGAAACACCCCAAACAGCTGAAACAATTTCTCAAGACATCGTTAACCAATCGGACATTAGAGATTTTGTGTTAATTGTTTACCCAATCCACTCGCATATTAGATATCTCATTCAGAAAATTGTGTTCGAATTTAACTCAATTCAGGTAAAAACAGAAGCTATCCCATTAATTTTAGCTAGAGATTTAGGACCGAGATCCTATTATTTACCAGCAGATAAACTTCGTACACTCTTTCAAGAAATGGTAAACGAAAAGAAATATACCAACCTAAAGCAACCAATAAATATATTAATTGTTGATGATTCGGCTGCCACTGGTAGAGCTGCTGAATCAATTTTAAGAAGTGTCTATTTAAGTATCAATAACTGTCTGAATGAATTTGAACCCAATATTAGAAAAAAATATGAAGCAAGTACCAAAATAATGGAGTATTACGCCTTTATCAATCGTATGGGACGTTCAAAATCCACTTTGTTTCATTTATTCAATAACTGGATGAATTTTCGTTTCAGTTTTAGATGTTTTATAGAATATAATGTTCCTCTTCATAGCTCTCAGTCATGCCATTTATGCGATCATAAAAAATATTTAGATAAAATAGAACGGAATGCAATTAATATAACTGATACTACAATGAAAATTTGGTTTAAAGAACAAAAAAAATATTATCGTGCTTTAATGGTTGATTCTCCAAGTTTTGAAAATTTACCAAACTACAAGTATCCTGATAAACTAATTTATAGCATTGATAATATTGATTCAAAAAGCGCTGAATCATCTGTTCTATTATTTATTGAAAAAGCGGAAAGAGGTTGCCCAGCAACAGATCTATTAGATTCCTATTCAAAGTTTATAAGCACAGCCCAAGAAATTAAGTCATTAGAAGATAAATCAATTCACGTATTCTCATTGTTTGTTTGGCAATGGTTTGCAAATAATTGGAGCCATGTTGAATCTATAAAAGGCGATAATTATTTTTATGACATAATTTCAGAAGAATTCTATGAAAATGTATATATTGTGCCAGACTTATTAGTTCTTTACAGTCGAAGCTACCTTGATGGTAAGCTCAAGACTGATGTTTTTAGGAAAATTATGAATCTATTTGTAATTTGTTTCAAGGAAAATCTAAAAAACTGTCAAAGAGAACCAAACGAAACTAATTTATGTAATAGAGAAAATTATTTTCTTTCGATTAGATTATTTATTCTCTGTTTCACTTCTTCATTTAGAACAAAAGAAGAAGTGTATAAAACAATCATTTCTTCATTTAAAAAAGCAATCCCCAAGGAGCCTAATATTAGGGGGGATTTTCAAGGTTCGCTAAAAATGATATTAGATACAACAATTAAATTTCTTAATCCTCAAGGCCCTTCCTTCTTGCATTGTTTAAAACTATCCAGTATTGAAATGCTTGGGTCACCTATTAATGATAGATACTCCTCCCATGCAAATCGAATTTCAACTCATCTGAAAAAATTCAAAGAACCTATTTCAGGCATTTCATCGGAAAATGTAATCAAACTAAAAAATTCCGTAGGTTTCCTTGAGCGGAATAGCTCATTTTTATTAGCCTCGATTAAAAGAGTTCTTGAATTCTCTTCCAATACGTCAAAAAATATTCTGACTGAATTACAAATGGCTGACGATTCTTTTAGAGAGATCATTCAAAAAATAAAAGCGTTAGATCCAGGAGAAAAAATTGAGGATATCGAATCAAGTTGGGACGAAATAAATATCTTTATCGACACTATTGAAGAAATTCTCTATAATGGACAATCAGAGATCTATAAAGAAATCCATAATTATAACATTAAAATTTGGGATATAATTGAGGAAATAATTCTGGAATCAAAGCGATTTGGTCTTAGCGATAGAATAATCATCAATAATTTTCCTGATTTGGAAGACAAAGAAAGATTTATCACAGTTTTTGGTTTTAGAATTGAAGTATACAATTTTTTCAAAAATCACAGCATTGATTTTCTTAAACAAAAGGAAAATAGCAACAGTTATATACTTTTAGACATAAATGCTAATGATGCTAATGATCATGATTTAGTTAGGTTTAATATAAAAGTTAATGATCTTTCTCACTATGATGCAAAAAGAAAACTTATAACTGATGGTCACGGATTGAGGTTTGAGAAATGGGCTCTAAAAGAATTCGGTTTCAAATCAAAATTAAACAAAATCAATTTAAGATACGAGAATAAAATCTATAAATTTGAACTAAGGGGTGCATTCACCAGAGGTTGTTCATAAAGTATGTATTAATTAGGAGATGATAGATGATTGACTTTAATATTCTTGTTATAGAGGATGAAAAAGCCTATGTCGATTTTTTAAGTAAAATTTTTGACCAAGACTTTTTTATTAAAAACAAATTTAATATTAACTATGTGACTCAATGGGAACAAGCTGATTCGTGGTTAAATGACAAACGGTACGATCTAATTATTGCCGACCTATACATTTATAAAAATACTGAAGAACAAGAGAAACTAACTCGCGGAAATTATTTTTGTTTAGATGAATTACTGAAAAAAACCGAATCCGTCTATCCTCCATCCCCTATAATAGTATTTACATCACGAGATGATTTAAACAAGCTATCCCCTTACCAAACTAGAATATGGGATTTTTGGGATAAAAAGAAAGTAGATGATCAATTCGCTATTTTTAGGATTAAGAAATTAAAAACACTAATTGAAAAAGAAAGTCCAAACGCTATTATTTGTCGAGCGATTAGGGATAACATCAAAAAAAAGATTTCCTTAGGCATATCCCCTCCGTTTCACAAAGATATTTTAAATTTATTGGATACTTATGAGACATTTTTTAATATTCTAAGCCGTAATGATCAAATTAATTTCTTGATTAGTAGTCTAACTCCAATAGCCACACAATTAGGCTTCTCTGACTCATTTAGAAATGGCCTTGCAACCTTAGCCCAAACGGACGCTCCAATAAGTGCCATAGTTCACTCTTACAGACCACACTTGTTTCACTGTATCCACACATTTTTAATCGGATACTATCTTTTTAACCTATCTGGAATTGATTGGCTAAAAATTTTAAAAGGGAATAAGAATATTTTTTCTCAAGGTATAAAATTAAAAATTGCAAATGATATACCAAAAGAAGAAGCTGAGAAAGAATTTTATAATGAAATTAATTCGGCTTGGTTCGCAGCATCTCTTTTACATGATGTGGGGATTCCTCTACAATATTTTGAATCAATATCTGACAAATTTTATAAGAGCGTTCTTGGTTTAGACATTTCTTCTTCGTTGTATTCATCACCGAAAATAAACTTTCAAGATAAATTCTTGGATGATTTAGTGGCTACTTTTAATGAATTAGTTAGCCCACCGGATTTCACCAACCTTATAAAGGACGAAGCAACGAATCTTGACCATGGAGTTGGGTCTGCCATTTTTATTAACTCAATTTGCTTAAAAGAATCTATTAAAACACTTGGCTCTGATTACGAATTTTCACCTCTCAAAATTGCCTCCCAAGCAACAGCATTACACAATCTATTTATAAAAGATAATTTCCCTATGGTTGATATGTCAATTTATCCCATATTGGCAATGCTGATTTTTTGTGATGCAATCCAGGCTTGGGATAGAGAGAAAATAGTATATAGTTCAATAGAAGGTGACTATATTGAAAATGTTCAAATTACAAAATTTTTTATCCTTGAAAGGGAAAATTTAGGCCCTGAAATAGATATCGAAATAAAGTACAACCCACATTCAACCATTGCGACACATAAACCATCATTTATCAATTCTTTTAACAAGTTACAGGAAATACTACAAAAGCAGGTAATTAATCCTCTCAGAAAAGTTTTGTGCCTAAATTGTAAGGAGACTATTATGCCAAAATTTAATATCTCATTTAAAATGGGTGTAAAACAGATTGAAACATTTTCAATTCCAGTAAAAAAATGAATTTTCTATTCATATTATAATCTCACCTTATTTTACTATTTTTAAAATTCTAACAAGAATAATGCTCGCGCCGAGCTAAATCCAGATCGACGGGATAAGGCATAGGGCCTTAGAAATTCGATATTGTTACCCAGTGGGTGATCAGGTGAAGAAAGTTCACCTTCTTCTATGCAGCGTTTGCTCAGGCATCAGAGGTCAAGAAAGTCCCAC
>JAQICW010000116.1 GCA_027858355.1 Desulfobacula sp. | reverse complement strand
CGGCGCTCATCCTTTCCAGACAATCAACTATTATACCGATATCCTGGGTTCCCCTTGAAGAACCTAACATGGACCCGCCTGTATTTTGGATTCCATAAACAGAACCAGGGTTTAAATCCATTATCTCATGTTCAAAGTCAGGGATAAATCCTTGAAGCCCATGTTTGATTCCATAAATTGCTTTAACATTATATATGTGATGGAGTTCCAATACGATGGACCGGATAATATCATTTAATCCAGGGCATAAGCCTCCACAGGTTACAATAACACATTTCAGTTTGCTTGGATCAAAGTAAATTTTTTCCCTGGGGCCTGCCATCTCAAAGCTGATAATTTTATTCTGATTTGCTGCTATATGATCTGTTTGAACATTAACAATTATTCTTGCTTCATCTGAAACAATCCTTTTGACCGGTTCTCCTGATTTTGTATGACGTTTAAGTGGGGAGATAATTTTTGCTTCACCAAGGGTTGGAATATCTGTGTTGAAATCAAACTTATTCATTGAGCCCTCCATTAAATTGAAAAGATCCTTTTCCAAGGATATCATGTAAGTGTAAAAGCCCGTCAATTCGGTTGTCTTTATCAACAATGGGAAGTACAGTAATCTGATATTTTTCCATAAGATTTAAGGCCTCGTATAAAAAAGATTCAGCATATAATGCATGGGGATTTGAAGTCATTACAGCGTCTACTGTTTGAGCTTTTAAATCAGTCTGGTTATTGGCTATGCAATGCCTTATATCTCCGTCAGTGATAATTCCTTTCAGTTTTTCTTCTTTATCCAGGACAATCACCGCACCTAACTTGAATTTCTCCATTTGTTCTATAGCAAGGCTCATTAAAGATCCTGTCAAAACCCATGGTGAAGTTGACGTTTCAAACATGATTTCACCAACCCTGCATGAAAGGCGTTGCCCCAGCATTCCTCCTGGATGGGATTTCATGAAATCACTCTTTTTGAATTTTTTTTTGGTAATCAGTACAACAGCCAGGGCATCTCCCATGGCAAGCTGGGCCGTTGTGCTGGATGTCGGAGCCATATTAAAGGGACAGGCTTCTTTTTGCACCCCTGTATCAATAACAATATCACATACTTTGGCCATGGTGGAGTTAAGATTTCCTGTAAATCCCGCAAGCCTGCACCCAATATCTTTGATCACCGGGAGCAATTGGTTAAGCTCACTGGTTTCACCGCTGTTGGAAATTGCGATAAAAACATCCTCTTTGCTGACCATACCCAGATCCCCATGAAGGGCTTCAACCGGATGTAAAAACATTGAATTAGTTCCAGTACTTACAAGAGTGGCAACGATTTTTTTAGCAATCAGGCCTGATTTTCCTATACCGGAAATGATAACTCGCCCCCTGGAATTGCATATTGCATTAACAAGCGTTTCAAAAGAGACACCAATTTTCTTGGTTAATTGCAAGATACTGTCAGCTTCTATTTTTAATACTTCTTTTGCTTTATCTATTATCATGATGAAATCTTATCTCATTTTTATGGGTTGTAAAAAATTTGCTTTACTCTTTTTATATACAATACTCAAGCTGTTTTATATATAAAAAAATTATGGTTTGCAAAGAACTCAAATATTGACTCTTTTTTAAAATTGTGATATATCAGCACCGTTTATAGCAATATAATAAAAAATAAGATGATAAAGAAAACAATGTGTTTCTTTATTTTCCTATAACTTCAAACTACAGGATTAATTTACAGGATTATTATTATGATTTGTACAACTATTAGGGAAGGCGACGACTGCTTATTCATGACAAAAAAAGGCTGCGGCTACAATGAAGGAGCATGTCTGTCCATAATTGATGAATGCATGGGATGTGCAAGATCTTCAGAATTTCAAACCGGGGTATATTGCACTGCTGCTCCTGATCCTTCATTAAAATGGAAAAATGGAAATTGTAATATTGCCACCCATGTTAAAATCGCTGAAGCTGCCAAAAAACAAAAAATCAACCCAATCAAGGCATCCAAAAGAAGATAAACTTTATATTTTAAGTTTTACTTAAACTCTGTGGTTTTTCTCTTAATAAAGCTGCAGAGTTTTTTTTTCGATTCTAATTTTATTAACCATTTTAAAAGAGTGACCTATGAATCCAATTGCAAAAGATTTAAACAATATTATTAATGGATCCAATCCCCACATTTTTGAAATGCTTTCCAATATGGGAAAAACGCTTTTTTTTCCAAAAGGCATCCTCAGTCAAAGTGCGGAAGCCAAACAAAAAGCTGAGAAAATTAATGCAACCATTGGCATTGCAAAACAAGGCAACAATGTCTTTAGTCTTTCTTCACTCACAAAATATATTAAAGATATTGAACCAGATGATTATTTAACTTATGCCCCGTCATTTGGTCTTCTGGCGCTGCGTAATAAATGGAAAGCTGATCTTTATAAAAAGAATCCGTCTCTTAAAAATAAAGAAATCAGTCTTCCTGTTGTGACTTCAGGTATCACCCATGGGATCAGTATATTGTCTGATATGTGGATTGATTCTAATGATGTGATTGTTATGTCTGATATGATGTGGGGTAATTATAATATGACATTTTGTGTCAGGAACAATGCCCGCATAGTTCATTACAAGACCTATGATGATCAATTGACCCGGTTTAATATCGACTCTTTTGAAAAAGTAATTCGTCAGCAGGCAGAGGAAAATGATAAAGTTATTACTATTTTAAATTTTCCCCATAATCCCAGCGGCTATTCTTTGAGTGTAACTGAAGCAAAAAAGGTTGCAGGTATTCTTATTGATATTGCCCAACAGGGAACCAATGTGGTAGCAGCCTGTGACGACGCTTACTTTGGACTTTGTTATGAAGAGGAAACCAGCAAAGAATCCATATTTTCCCAATTAGCTGGGGCTGATAAACGTCTTGTTGCTGTAAAACTGGATGGCGCCACAAAAGAAGATTATGCATGGGGCTTGAGAATAGGCTTTATCACCTATGGTGTTTCTGGTGCAAATAACAGCGTTCTTGAAGCACTGGAAAAAAAGACAGCAGGATGTATCCGGGGAAATATTTCCAATGCATCCCACTTAAGCCAGACCATTCTTTTAAAGTCCATGGCAGATGAAAATTATGAAATTTATAAACAGGAAAAATTTGAGCTCCTGAAAAAAAGAGCGTTAAAAATTAAAAAAGTATTAAAAAACCCGAAATTCAATGATTTCTTTGATGTTTATCCCTTTAACTCTGGTTATTTCATGTGTATCCGGCTTAAGGATGTGGATGCAGAAGACTTAAGGGTTCATCTTCTGGATAATTATGGTGTTGGTTTAATATCTTTTGGAGAAAAAAATATCCGGGTGGCTTTTTCCTGTCTTGAGGAAAATGATGTTGACATATTATTTGATTTCATATTGAGCGGTATTAATGACCTGAGAAATGGTTGATGCCCATGAGCTTTAGAGAAAAGTTGGGCTCGCGGGATATTGCAATTGCAGGCAGATGGCTTTTTTATTTTGTCCTGATCGGACTTATTGCTGGTTGCGGTGCCATTGTTTTCCATTATTTGTGCGGACTGGGCATGCATTATTTTTTGGATCTCATGGCAGGATACAGACCTGCATCTCCTGCCGGAGAACATCTTCTTTTGCCCCATACCCAGACTTCTTTTAATAAATGGATACTTTTAATCCTCCCTGCATTGGGTGGGCTTGTAAGCGGGTGGATCGTTTACACATTTGCCCCTGAGGCTGAAGGTCATGGAACAGATGCTGCCATTGATGCCTACCATCATAAAGGCGGAATGATCCGGGCCAGAATTCCTTTCATCAAAACAATTGCTTCTGCGATTACCTTAACAACAGGAGGATCAGGGGGCAGGGAAGGGCCCATTGCACAAATCGGTGCTGGCTTTGGTTCTTTTCTGGCAACCAAATTCAAACTTTCCGAAAGAGAAAGAAGAATTATGATGGCTGCGGGTATTGGTGCCGGGGTTGGATCCATATTTCGTGCTCCTCTGGCAGGAGCACTTTTTGCAGCTGAAGTCCTTTATCGGGATCCTGACTTTGAATCAGAAGTCATTATTCCAGCGGGTATTTCCTCTGTTGTAGCCTATTGTACTTTCTGCCTTGTTTTTGGATGGGGCTCTTTATTTGATTCTCCGGGCTTTAAATTTCAAAATCCATTGGAGCTTGGACCTTACCTCGTTCTTGCCGGCGTTCTTGTGCTTACCGCTATTCTTTACATTAAAGTATTTTATGGGGTCATTGATCTTTTCAAAAAATTATCAATCCCAAACCATTTTAAACCAGCCATAGGTGGTTTGATTACAGGTATTATCGGTTTTTTTCTTCCCTATACCCTTGCATTTGGTTATGGAATTGCTCAGCAGGCAATCTTCAACCAGGTGGCCATTCCAACTCTGATTGCATTGGCTATCGGTAAAATATTTACCACATCCTTTTCCATTGGGTCTGGAGGCAGCGGCGGGGTATTCGGTCCTTCCATTGTCATAGGGGGAGCCATGGGGGGAGCTGTGGGGAAAATTTTCAACCTGCTTATCCCTTCTATTGTCACAAGTCCAGGCTCTTTTGTTATTGTGGGTATGGCAGGTTTTTTTGCCGCAGCATCCAACACGCCTATTTCAACGATTATTTTTATAAGTGAGATGACCAACTCCTACCACTTATTGCTGCCAAGTCTTCTGGTATGTTCCATTTGTTATTTATTATGTCAGCGATGGACTATATTTGAAAATCAGCTCAAATCAAGGATTGATTCTCCAGCCCATGCCGGTGAATTTATGATGGATATTCTTCAAACCATAAAAGTCAAAGATTTAAGGCATCTGATCAAAGAGGTCAGATGTGTGAATGAAGATATGCCATTCAGCGAATTTAAAAAAATATTTTCAACTACAAAGCAACATTATTTCCCGGTTATTAACAGCAAGGGAGACTTTTCAGGTATTTTTTCCTCCAATGATATAAGGGAAGTTATTTTTACCCTTCATATAGAACAATTGGTTGTCATGAAAGATATCATGGTGTCTGACCTGATTTACACTACCCCTTCTGAAGATCTCAATACAACTCTTTTAAAATTGACTCAAAAAAATATTGATGCCTTGCCTGTTGTGGAAGAAGATAATTCAGGCCATCTGATGGGTTTGATTTACAGACGGGACATCATCTCACATTACAACCAGCATATCAAAAAAATAAAAAATCAGGAATAATTCACTTTTTTTAAAAACAGCCCATGGGCTGGTGCTGTTTGACCGGCCAGACTTCTGTCTTTTACTTTAAGGATTTGTATAAATTCATCAATTGAAATTTTATTCAACCCTGCAAGGACAATCGTTCCCATAAGGTTTCTGACCATATACTTTAAAAACCCGCTGGCACAAATTTTAAATACAAGTCGCTGATGATCCAATTGACTGATGTTGGAAAAAAAGACTTGTCGAATGGTGGAAGAACGCGGACTTCCTGTATTTTCAAAAGACTTGAAATCAAAAACTCCTGTAATGACATGGCAGCACCGGGTCATCGCCTCAATATCCAGAACGGATCGAATATGCCATTGATACATTCTTTCTATGGCACAAGGATCCTGCCTGTTCAAAATAAAATAGTGGTATTCTTTGGAAACAGTATTGTACCTGGCATGGAAGCTATCTTCTACAAGATGGCAATCCCTTATTACAATGGGGTCTTTTATCAGGCTGTTCAGGGCTGCTTTAAGTTTTTTGGGCAGAATATCTGTATCAGCATGAAAATTTGCCACCTGGCCAAAGGCATGGACACCGGCATCGGTTCGCCCGGATCCTGTAATCTTGATCGCCTGGTTCAGAATCAGGCTTAAAGTTTTTTCAATTTCACCTTGAACGGTTTTTGTGTCTGGTTGTTTTTGCCAACCGAAAAAATTCGTACCATCATATTCAATGATAATTTTAAAGTTTTTATTCATTCTAAACAATAAATTGGGATAGTTTTTTATTGGCTTTTAGAATGCTAAAGGATAACTTATTGGCTGAATCAGGCCCTAGAATTTCTGTATACTTTAAATATAAATTTTTATAGGCAAGAGCAACAGGACTTTTTAATTCAAGACCCTTTGCAGTGGGTGAGATAAATGCTGCCTTGCCTTTGGACTTGCGATTTACAAGTCCTTTTTTTTCCAGAGCATCTACAAAGCGTGTAATTGTGGAAGGGGTCAGGTTAAGACGAAAACTTAAGTCTTTTGGACTGATCCCGGGTGTATCGTAAACCATCAGCAATAACGATGCATGGGCAGGTGAGAGGTTTAAGGGGCCAAATTCTTTTTCAGCAAGTTTTAACAAACACCTGGACAGGGCATTGGTATTAAAAAAAAGACAGCTTTCTAAAAAATTTTCATTATTTTCCATTTTCACCTCAAAAAAAGTATGCGGTTGCATATACAATTATTATTTTTAAGCCCTTATGTCAACACAAGAATGTTCATTGTCAATGGAATGGTTCCCCATTGAATCCGGCTGGCTGTGGATTGCGACTCATCCGATTGAACTATTCTTACAGGTTCTAAATTCCGCTGCACTAAACGGCAAAACTCGCTTCGCTCAAACACTTGCCGTTCTAAACGTTCCGCTGCATTAAGAACCTGTACAGAATAGCAATCAACGATTCCCTGCAACCCACACCCAACCTCCCGGGCAAAGCATCTCAGACCCAAACTCTGTATTATGCTTGCTGGTGTACTGAAGTTAACAGAAAATTAATTTTTTGATTAATCTCTAATATCCAATATAGTCTATTTTTTGATATCTCTTTACAGGCATTTTCAAAGTTGCTATTTATTGATTTAAACCACGATGTTACTTGAGGACAGAAATCATTCAATTTTTCATGATATTTAGACCTGTTCAATTATTTGTTAGCCCATGAAGGAGACTAAATGATCACAAAATTCAGCCAATATTCGGTCAAACACCTTTGGCATTTTACTGACAAATCGAATCTTGATACAATTATAAAGCATGGTGGGCTGCTATCCCTTGAAAAAATCTCAAATGAAGACATAGGCGTATCAATATTTGGAGGTAATCAATGGAGTCATGATGCAGATCGACATAAAGGCTTAGATAAATATATAACATTTGGCATTTGCTGACGATCATCCAATGTTATACATAGCCAAGCAAGATGGGAGAATTAATGAGCCAATATGGTTACAGATTGATATCTCAATTATTTTGACACCAGGAACAAAGTATTCAACGGATGTATCGAACAAATCAGGCGTGCCTCTATATGATGATAATGTTGCAAAAAATGAGAGAGATTTTGACGTATTATTCACATATATGGACTGGAGAAATCCAGATATCCAGCAACGAAGGCAAGCGGCTATAAAATCAGAAATATTAATACCCAATATTGTGCTACTTGATAAAATAATTGGTATAATAAACCAATAGGGATTACATTTCTTGCTGCTATGGGTGCTGTGTTGGCTGCTGCTATTTTGTATGTTATTTTTCATTATTTCGGTCTCCAACTAAATTGATGTAATCGCTACCAATCGCTCCACCGGACCTACGGCCGGTGAGCTTTTCTTAGATTCTGGAAATAAATATGGAACCACTTTCTAAAATAGCTAATGTGGCTTTAGATGAAATCACTGAAGGTCTGTTTCTGAGGTTGCCAAAGTTGGCAATTACCGGGTTATTAAATGACTTCCAATATGCTTGGTTACACAGATTCAACATTCCATACAAATTTGAAATGTTGGATATGGCCAGGGCATTGTGTGGCGGCGAAAATAAAAAAGTGTTTAGGGCTACGCATTGCAAAAACATAGGGGATATACGGAATATGTTTTCTGAGCACATTAAAGAATGGCATCATAATGATGATAGGGTGATTTTAAGCTTGTCTTTTGACGGCAAAAAAATAAACGCGGAATGGGTCGAAATGAATGAATACCTGGAAGCTAACGAGTAAATGAGGTTATAGTTTGGATACTATTCAAATTTATATGATTTTCGGAAATATAGATCAATTTGACAATACTGTCCTTGCACAGCACGGATTATCAATCCGGTTAAAATTTTAAAGGATTATACATGTATCAATTATGTTTTTATGTGCCTGAATCACATCTTGAGAAAGTTAAAACAGCTCTTTTTGAAAAAGGTGCTGGAAAATTAGGTCATTATGATTCATGTTCATGGGTGACTGAAGGTGTCGGTCAATTCAGACCTTTACATGGCAGCAGTCCTTTTATCGGAGATGAAAACAAGATCGAACAGGTGCGCGAATTCAGGGTTGAAATGATTATTCAGGATGTATACATACATGCGGTCCTAAGTAAGTTAGTGGAAGTTCACCCCTATGAAACACCGGCTTATAGTGTTTGGGAGATTAAAACAATCAAAGATTTTGTAAAGACATGATCCTCCTGGATATGGGAAAAAATCCAGAGTATTTGACGGTAGGCAAAACACCTCTTGAAAGGGTGCAGAAAATGCTGTCAAAGTTAGATTCCATAAGGCGGAGCAAGGAACGGGGTCTGTTGTTTTAAAGACTGAAAAGGACCTGTCCAACAAATATGTTGGACAGGCAGAGCCTATTTTAAAAACCTGCCTAAACCCTTGGAATGGCGGTCTTTTCTGAGCAATGATCTGATTTTATTAACCGACATTTCCTCAAAGGTGCAAAAAGCATCTGTCCTGCTTTGGCTGAGTTAAACCATTTACACAAATCAATGGGCAACGTATAATGCTTTTTCAAATTATTTTTAAGGAGTTGATTTAATGAAAGGCTTTAAATTTGCTGGCATTTGTGCTGGAATTAAAAAAAATGGTGGAAAAGACCTGGGGCTTATATATTGTGAAAAGCCGGCAGCTGCGGCTGCTTTATTTACAAGAAACAAGGTGATGGCAGCACCGGTTCTTCTGGGAAAAGAAAAAATTAAAAAAGGCTTTTGCCAGGCTGTTCTTGTGAACAGTGGCAATGCCAATTGTTTTACTGGGGAGAAAGGAATTGACGATGCCATTGTATGTT
The DNA here is from genome assembly GCA_027858355.1 of Desulfobacula sp. The sequence continues at coordinate 1,916 of JAQICW010000116.1, read as the reverse complement.
CAAAATTGCTTGGCAATTGTCTTAATATTGTTGAAGACCTTATTCTGGTCTCTTCAACAGGGGTCATTGGTGCGAATCTTCCCATGGATAAATTTGAGGCTGGAATTCCGGAAATTGTCAAACATCTTTCAGCTGGTCATGATGATTTTGCAAATGCCATTCTTACAACAGATACCCATCGGAAAATTGTAAAACAAACCGGGAAAATCGGGAACAACATATTTTCAATCATGGGGATTGCAAAAGGATCCGGTATGATTCGACCGGATATGGCCACCATGCTGGCATTCATTTGCACGGATGTTGATATCTCACCACAGGATTTAAAAATGTGTTTAAGCGCTGCCAATGAAAAGTCTTTTAACCGGATTACAATTGATGGTGATACCAGCACAAATGACACTCTTTTGGCTCTTGCAAACGGTAGTTCAGAGATTAAAATCAATGATACAGATTCTAAAATAGTATTTCAAAGTGCTCTTGATGAGGTTTGTTTTCAACTTGCTAAAATGGTTGTCAAAGACGGGGAGGGCGCCACCAAATTTGTACAGATTATTGTTAAGGGCGCTAAAACAAAAGAGGATGCATTTAAAGCATCGGAAGCCATTGCCCATTCCAATCTGGTTAAGACAGCTATTTATGGAGAAGATCCCAACTGGGGGAGAATCACTGCGGCAGCCGGCCGGTCAGGTGCCCAGGTTGTTCCTGAAAAGATGGATCTTTTTTTTAATGAACAGCCTTTGGTTTTAAAAGGCACTTGGATGGGGGCAGAAGCTGAAAGAAAGACAGCCCAGATCATGAAAAAGAATGAAATAATAATTACACTGGATCTGAATCTTGGAAAAGAGACCGACAGCTTTTTGTTTTGTGACTTAAGTGTTGATTATGTAAAAATAAATGCGGAATACAGGTCGTAACATGCGGCTTCAAAAATACCTGGCCCATGCAGGGATTTGTTCCAGGAGAAAAGCAGAAGAGCATATTTTAGACGGCCGGGTAAAAGTCAACGATCAGATTGTCACAGAACTTGGAACAAAAATTGATTTAGAAAAGGACAAGGTTTTTTTTAATAATGAACCAGTTATTTTAAAACCAGAATCGCCAAACATCTATATTGCCCTGAACAAACCCGTGGATTACGTCTCATCCTGCTCCAGGCAGAACTCTAAAATTGTCCTTGATCTGATCAACGTTGAAGAGCGGGTGTATCCTGTGGGGCGACTTGATAAAGATTCCAAGGGACTTTTGCTGTTGACCAATGATGGAGATCTCCACAATAAATTATCCCATCCTTCTTTTAACCATGAAAAAGAGTATATTGTGACGACTCTTCATCCCATATCTGAAACCGGTTTAAAAGATATGGCACAGGGCATTGTGATTGACGACGTCATAACCAGAAAAGCAATAGTAAAACGTCTTTCAAAAAATAAGTTCAATATTGTTTTAAAACAGGGAAAAAACCGACAGATCCGCAAAATGGTGGGGGAAATCGGGAACAAGGTTGATACATTGCAAAGAGTCAGGATAGCAAATATCAACCTTGGAAATTTAGAAGAAGGAAAATGGCGCTATTTAACCCTTAAAGAAATCAGACAATTAACCAATTGATTGAATTCCAATGGTTTTTCTTATTTTTTCAAGAAAAGGGACAGAAAATTCTCTTGCTTTTAATGCCCCTTTTTTAAGTATTACATCAATATCAGATGGATTTTTTATAAGCTCTTCATAGGTTTTTCTTGGGTTTTTCAATATTTCATCAATATATTCGAAAAGCTCCTGTTTCATAGTTCCCCATGCAATTCCACGTCTGTAACGCTCTGTTAGCTCCAGGGTTTCCGATTCACTTGCAAAGGCCTTGTATATAGAAAAAAGCGTGCAGGTATCCGGATCTTTTGGTTCATCAGGTCCAAGGG